>JAUILW010000026.1 GCA_030432795.1 Gammaproteobacteria bacterium | reverse complement strand
ATTCGGCATTGAACACAGCGGAGTGTATCAAAGGCTGCGTCCGCCGCTGCGCCTGATAGGATGTCGCGACGGCAGGACTTCGGAGAAAGAAATGGCTGGATACACGCTCACTGTAAATGGCGAGCGCTACACCCTGGAAGTCGCGCAGGACATGCCACTGTTGTGGGCGTTGCGCGATGTGCTTGGCTTGATCGGCACCAAATTCGGCTGCGGCATCGCCCAGTGCGGTGCCTGCACGGTGCATGTGGATGGCGCGGCTATGCGGTCCTGCAGCGTGCCCGTGAGCGCAGTAGCCGGCCGCTCGATCACGACCATCGAGGGCCTCGCGACGAACGACGCCCTCCACCCTGTGCAGCGTGCATGGATTGAAGTGGACGTTGCGCAGTGCGGCTACTGTCAGGCCGGGCAGATCATGTCTGCCGCTGCGTTGCTTGCCAGCAACCCGAACCCCAAAGATGCGGACATCGATGCGGCGATGCAGGGCAATTACTGCCGATGCGGCACGTACAACCGGGTGCGCAGCGCTATTAAAAAGGCCGCTGCCGAGCTTGCGGTGGAGGTGACCTCATGAAGGGCGAGGATTTTCTGCGGGGATTGCGATCACGCCTGGAAGGCACTGGGCGCATGGATCGACGCACGTTTCTCAAGGCTACAGGTGTGGCCGGTTCCGGGTTGCTGCTCGCCGCAGCGCTGCCGGCTTCGGTGGCGGAAGAGGGCACCAGCAAGCTGGTGGCGTCGGCGGAGCTGAACGCCTTCGTCAACGTCGCGTCAGACGGCAAGATCACCATCTATTTCGCGAAGTCCGAGATGGGCCAGGGCATCAAGACGGCGCTACCCATGATCATCGCCGAAGAGATGGGCGCCCGGTGGGAAGACGTTGAGGTAGTGCAGGCCGGCATCGACGAGGAACGTTACGGTCCGCAGTGGGCGGGCGGCTCCACGAGTATCCCGCTCACCTGGAACCAGATGCGGCAGATGGGTGCCACGGCGCGGGAACTGTTCATCAGCGCCGGCGCTCTGGTGATGGAAGTGCCCCGGGGAGAGCTGAAAGCCGAGGACAGTCGCGTCATCCACACCTCCGGCCAGTACCGGACCTTCGGCCAACTGGCCACGCTTGCCGCCAAGCAGGAGGCGCCCCCGGTCGATGAGCTGACGTTCCGCGAACGCGAGGACTATCGCATTCTCGGCACAGCGGTGAGCAACGTCGACAACCTGGCCATCACCACCGGGCTTGCCCTGTTCGGCATCGATACACGGGTGCCGGACATGCTGTATGCCGCCTATGAGAAGTGTCCTGCCATCGGCGGCGAGGTGGTCAGCGCGAACATCGACGAGATCAAGGCGATGCCCGGCGTGGTCGATGCCTTTGTGGTGAAAGGCAACGGCGATGTGCAGCAGCTGCTGGATGGGATCGCCATTGTCGGGCGCAGCACCTGGGATGTGTTTAGAGCCAAGCGAGCGCTTCAGGTGCGCTGGAACGAGAGCAAAGCATCAAAGGACAGTTGGCAGGCCAAAGTGGCGTTTGCCGAGTCGCGTCGTGGTAAGCGCGGAGATGAGCAGGAGTTCAGCAAAGGCGATGTGGACGCAGCCTATGTTGAAGATACGCACCGCACGTTTGAGGCGTTTTACGAATACCCCTACGTCGCCCACTTCTGCCTGGAGCCGATGAACTGCACGGCACACTACCGCAAGATCCCAGGCGGGCAGGATACGCTGGAGTTGTGGCTGCCCACGCAGAATGTTGGTCGGCCCCTGGCATCCATGAAGGCGCTGTTCGGCCTGGAGGCGGAGCAGGTAACCATTCATCAGATGCGGCTAGGCGGCAGCTTCGGTCGCCGGGTGTACACGGAGTACATCTGCGAGGCCACGGAGATCTCCAAACGCGTTGGGGCACCTGTCAAGCTGACCTGGACGCGGGAAGACGATGTGCGGCACGACTTCTATCGCGTCGGCGGCTTCCAAGCCGTGAAGGCGGCAGTGAATGGCGATGGGCGCCTGGTGGCCTTTGAAAACCACCACATCGGCATGCGCACCGACGGCAAGCCAGCGATGGGTTCGGGATTTCGGGAGAACGAGTTCCCACTGGAAAACATCGCCAACGGGCTGATCACCAACAGCTGGATCGACATCGGCACTCCGTGCGGACCCTGGCGGGCGCCGCGTTCCAACACCAACGCCTTCGTCACGCAGGGCTTTCTCTTTGAGGTGGCGCACGATGCAGGCCGCGATTATGTGGAGTTTCTCCTGGAGATCCTCGGCGAGCCGCGTTGGCTGGAACCCGGCAACATCCGCTCTCTCAACACGGGTCGTGCGGCCGGCGTCATTCGTCGTGCGGCAAGTGAAGCCGGCTGGGGCAGACAGATGCCGAAAGGCACCGGGCTCGGGTTTTCGTTCTATTTCTGTCACGCCGCCCATGTGGCGGAAGTGGCGGAGGTGAGCGTGGATGCCAATCGGCGCCTGCAGGTCAGGAAAGTTACCGTGGCGGTGGACGTTGGCCCCATCATCAACCGCAGCGGTGCGCTGTCGCAGGTGGAGGGCTCGATCATCGATGGCCTCTCAACCATGATGGGGCAGAAGATCACCATGGAAGCAGGGCGCATACAGCAGTCCAACTTTCACGATTACCCGGTGCTGCGCATCCCCGCGGCGCCTGAGGTGGACGTGCACTTTATCGAAAGCGACTACGATCCCACGGGCCTCGGCGAGCCGGCGTTGCCGCCGCTCGCACCGGCGGTCGCAAACGCGATTTTCATGGCCACGGGACACCGCGTACGCAAGATGCCCCTGAGTGAGGAGGGTTTTTCCATATGAGCATTCCCATGGGCGTGACGTTCGGAAGCCTCGGCGTTCTCGGGCCGCCGGCGGTGGTGGACATCGCGCGGCTGGCGCAGACGCAGGGCTACCGCTCGATCTGGACGGTGGAAGCCACCGGTACAGATGCGTTTACCTTGCTCGGTGCGGTCGCCTCCGCGGTGCCGGCCATGGATCTGGCCACCGGCATCGTGCCCATTCAGCTGCGTACGCCACCGCTCACGGCAATGACCGCAGCGACACTGCAGGCCCTGTCCCCCGAGCGCGAGGTGTGGATCGGCGTTGGCGTATCGGCGCCGGGAATCCTGCGTGCCCACGGTGCGGAGCTGCCTGACCGGCCCATCGCGCGCATGCGTGAGTATGTGGCGCTGTTGCGGGAGTGCCTGTCGGGTGAATCCGTGACCTTCGAGGGAGATTTCTGGCAGGTGAAGCGTTTCCGACTGGGTGTGCGGCTGGGCGAACAGCGACCGAAGATCGTCATGGCGGCGCTGAACCCGCAGATGCTCAAGCTCGCTGGAGAGATCGCTGACGGTGTGCTGCTGAACTACATTCCGGCTTCGCACGTGCCCGCGTCGATCGCGCAGGTGCGCAAAGGCGGCAACGCCCGCATTTTCTGCTACGTGCACGCGGCGGTCGGTGATCTCGAGCAATCTGCCCGCTCCGCCCGACGGGACCTCTTCAACTACGCCATGGCGGATGGCTACGCCAACATGTTCCGGGCAGCCGGCTTTGCCGATGAGGTGGACGAATTGCGCGCACGCCAGGCAGAGCGGGATCGTGACGGCGCGGTGGCGGCAATATCGGAGCGCATGATTCAGGCCATCGACTTCATCGGCTCGGCAGGTGATGTGCGCGAGTTTGTGCGCAGTTATGTGGACGCCGGGGTGGAGTACCCGGTGCTCATGCCCATGCCGTGGGGTGAGGACCGCTTGGCGGTGACGGAAGCGACCATGGCTGCTGCGATAGGTTAAGGAACCGCTGAGCAAACGGAGTTATCTCCAGGCTCCCTAACGCTTACAAAGCGCAGACATCTCCTTACGTCTGCGCGGCGACAGGCCGCGATACTGTGCGTTTGCCGTGGAGCGCACATACCGATGTACCGTGCTGCGCGATTCGTCTTGCCTATGCTGTTGATCGTGGGTCTGCTTGCCGCTAACCGCGTGCATTTCATGCACGCGTCCACGGCAGCGTTCGAGGAGGGATACGTTCTGCAGGCGCGCCGCGGCCTCTTTGCAGCGCTGGAAGCGGCGGACGTGCCCGCGGCGGACGATGTGCGTGCATTTCTGCAGGCGAGCCATATCGCGCAGGGCGTGGGCGAGGTGCAGGACCTGCGCTGTGATCACCGGCCGCAGGCGCACCGCCTTGCCTGCCTGGGTGTGCGCTCCGTTGCCCGCAGCTACGCCGCAGTGCGGCACACAGCCCCGCAGCAACCCTGGCGCCTTCCGTTTGTGCGAGGCCACGACGACCATGTAACCCTGATGATGCGCAGCGGTGACGATCAGGCGCGCATGATCGTGGACACAGGCAGTGTCGCCACGATCCTGCCGGTCCCTCTGCGCGGGGCCTTGATACGAACCCTGATCGAAACGCGCGTGCACAATCTCGGGCGCGAGGCGACACTGCAGTTGGCACGCACCGACCGGCTGTGGCTGGGCGAGGCGGAATTGCACTCCTGGGTGGCGGCTACATCGGATCAGGGGTTTCAAAGCGAAGGCGTGCTGGGCCTCGATGTGCTCTATGCCATGGGCGGCATGGAAATCGACACCGAGGAGTCCAGCGTTGGCTTTCTTGGGGGCCGTTGCCCGATGGTGTCTGCCACGGCGGTCCATCTGCACAACGGCGCCGCAACGGTGCATGTAACGATCGATGGTGTGCAGCACCGGGCGCTGCTCGACACGGGCTCGGTGCGCTCGTATGTCTACGATGCCGAGGTGTTGGGTGATCGACTGACGGTGCGCTCCGACTTTGGTGATGCGCAGCTTCAGGGTGGTTTCCGCGTCAGCAGGATCGATCTCGGCGGGGTTGGACGTATGTTGCCGGTCGTGCACACAGCGGATCGACAGGCGTTCTATCCCGGGACTACAGCGCTGCTGGGCATCGACTTTCTCCTGTCCGGGGAGCGTTTCGGCATGTGCTTCGAACCTGCGCGCGTCTGGATGAGTTGAGCAGAGGGCTCTAGGATAGCCCTGATCCCTGTGGTGGAGCCCCGCGTGAACATCCTCGGTACCCGCATCCACGTCATCGGCAACTCCTGTTCGGGCAAGAGCACGCTTGCGGCAGAGCTCGGCGCTGCTCTGGACCTGTCGGTGGTAGAGCTCGATGCGCTCAACTGGCTGCCGGGCTGGGTGGGGCTCAATGCCACCGATCCGGACGAGCTTCGCAGGCGCATCAATGAGGCGACGTCCGGCGAGCGCTGGGTGGTGGCGGGTTCCTACGCCGGCTTCTGCGCCGATACCTGCTGGCCGCGCCTGCAGACGATGATCTGGCTGGATCTGCCCAGATCGCTGCTGATCCGGCGCGTGCTGATGCGCTCCTGGAAACGCTGGCGTTCCGGGGAGCTGTTGTGGGGTACCAATCGCGAGAACTTCTGGAACCAGCTGAAGATCTGGAATAAGGAAGACTCGCTCATCTGGTGGATATGGACGCAGGCAGAACATAAGCGTAGGTCCATGGTCGCGCGCATGAGCGATGCCCGCTACGGGCACATCCGCTTCGTGCGGCTCACCAGCCCCAAAGAGGTGCTCGAGTTTCGTCGAGCGCTGGGCGTTCAGTCGTAGAATGCGGGCGCCAGGTTGAGCGTCCGAGCGAGCGCCATGTCGTGCTCGATCCACAGCGTTGCGCCATCGGCAGCCACCATCGTTTCGACCTTCTCCATGGAGCGCAACGTCTGTTGCGCATCGGTGTTGAACACCGGTGTACGCTTGAGCTGTCGCGACGCACGGAAGTGGTAAAGGTCGCCGATGATGTACAGCGGCCCTGTGTTGTCCAGTGCCAGGCGCAGCACCTGGTGTCCGGGCGTGTGTCCCGGCGCTGAAATCAGCATCACGGAGCGGTCGCCAAAGACGTCGTAGTCGCCATCGAGTACGTGCTTGTTACTGTCGGCCAAGGCTTCGTATAACGTCGGGTCGAACACTTCGTTCTGATCGGCGTGCTCAAAGGCGGCGGTGTGCTCTTCACGCTGGATCAGCACCGTCGAGGCGGCGAAGGCGTTAGCCGCACCGGCGTGATCGAAGTGGTGGTGCGAGAGCGCCACGTAGTCGATGTCGGCGGGCGTCAGACCCAGATCTGCGAGCTGATCGATCACCGACCGCTCGTAGGTCATGCGGGCGCCAGGCTGAAGCTCTACCTCGCCCTGGCCTACGACGCCGAGGGGCAGGCCGGTGTCGAACATCAGCCTGCCGGCGGCGTGTTCCACCAGATAGCAGGGCACAAACATCTCGCGCACATCGGTTTCTTCGTTGGTGAGGCCGAAGGAGGTGACATCGTCGAACGTCAGATTGCCGCAGTCGAAGATGTAGAGTTTCGGCCCGGCGAGCGCGGTGGAGCTTGCGAGCGCGAGCAGGATCATCAGCAGTGTACGCATGGGTTCCTCAGGCGAAAGTGGCATAGATGGCGAGTTGAACGATTACCAGCACCACCGCCCACAGACGTATGTCACGCCAGGCTCTGGTGTCGGGCGCATCACGAAACAGGCTGGCGCGCGGTACGGCGAACACCCCAACGGCGATGCCGGCGAAGATCACCGCCGAGATGGCATTGGCCCACCAGGTTGGCAGGTCAGCCACGGCTGAATACCAGCCGGTCGAGTGCTGCAGTCGGCAGCGGTGTTGTGTAGCGGCTTGTTAATGTCAGCGCCAGCATGGCGTAGACGAAGGTCGTGAAAGCTACATACAGCATGTTCCAGCCGAGCCAGGTCAGCACCGCAGCCAGAGGCACCCCTGTGACGATAGCGGCGAGCCCCGCCGTGGGCGTTGCCCAGCGGGTGAACGCGCCGAGTACCAGCAGTGCCAGCGTCGGCCCCTGAAAGAGTGACAAAAGGGTCTGCAGAAACACGTAGATACCCCCGAAGTCGCCGATGAGTGGCGCGAACAACATGCCGCCGAGAAGGATGACGAGGGTCAGCATGCGCCCAACTTTCAGATCGTTGTCCGGGTTTCTGTTAGCCATCAGCACGCCGCGGATGTCGCGGGTCAGCATCAGCGAGGTGGAGTTGAGGCCGGAATCCAGAGAAGACTGCAGGGCTGCGATGATAGCGATGAACATCAGACCGCTGAGCCCCGGTGGCAGCACGTTCTTCACCACCCATGGCAGCGCCATGTCCGGGTATGCGATGTCAGCGTGCATGACGAGCGCCAGCAGGCCGGGAAACACGATGAGCAGCGGTACCAGCGTCTTGCCGAAGGCGGCGAACATCATCGACGCACTGGCGTCCCAGGCGCTGCGTGCCCCCATGGTGCGCTGCAGTATTGCCTGGCTTGCACACCAGTAGGCAGGGGAGAGCACGATTCCGAGCCCGAGAATGACACCCGGCCAGGGAAACTGCTCGTGGTCTGCCGGCAGGTAGGCTGAAAGATGATCGGGGTTTTCCGTTGTCAGCGTCTCCACGAACGAGGCGGTACCGCCGCTTTCGCTGATGCCGAGCCAAACGATCGCGAGCCCGCCAAGAAACATGATCAGCACCTGCACCATATCGGTGAAGGCTACTGCTGCCAGGCCACCGGCGATGGAGTACAAGCCCACCACGGTGCCGGTGACCAGGATGCCCACCCAGATGGGCCACTCGAGATAGGTCTGCAGCGTCAGCGCGATGGCCCAGAGTGATACGGCGATGGCGAAAATGCCGAACACGCTGGCGATCAGCGCGACCAGCACCCGCACGCCCTGGTTGTAGCGTTGCCCCATGTATTCGGGAACGGAATAAACGCCGGCGCGCCAGTAGACCGGGATGAACACCAGCGCTGCCAGAATCATCGCCGGGATAGCGCCGATCCACTCGAAGTTAGCCTGCGCGATGCCCACGGAGTAGGCGCTGCCGGAGGCGCCTACGTAACCTTCTGCGGAGACATTGGTGCCGATGATCGACAAGCCGATCACGTACCAGGCGAGCGATCGGCCGGCGAGGAAGAAGTCGTGTGCGTCGTGCACGCGCTTCGCCAGGCGCAGCCCGACGAAGACGATGAGCACGAGATAGCCGACGATGATGGCCAGATCCAGTGGATGCAACAGAAGTTCCTCCCAGTGGGGACACTAACACAGACCGCTTCTGTCACAATACGGCGGCTCATCTGGGAGAACTGGACATGGCTTTGAAAGTCATTGGCGCGGGCTTCGGCCGCACGGGTACTTTGTCGCTCAAGCTGGCTTTGGAGCAGCTCGGCTTCAATGCCTGTTACCACATGCTGGAAGTGCACAAGCACAAAGACCACCAGAATTTCTGGGTCCGCGCTGCGCGCGGTGAGGATTTGGACTGGCATGGGGTGTTCGAGGGCTATCAGGCATCTGTGGACTGGCCTTCCTGCAATTTCTGGCGTGAGCAGATGGCTGCCTTCCCAGAGGCAAAGGTGTTGCTATCCCTGCGCGATGCCGATGCCTGGTATAAAAGCGTGATGAACACGATCTGGCCATCGTCCCGGTACCTGATTCACTCCGACAATGCCGCCGAGCGCGCAGCCGGCGAGATGGCCTATGAGGTGATCTGGAACGGGGTGTTCGACGGGCGCATGGACGATCGCGACCACGTGATCGAGCGCTTCCACGCCCATAACCAGAGCGTCATCGATGCGGTACCGGAGGATCGTCTTCTGGTATATCGCCCCGGCGACGGATGGGCGCCTCTATGCGAGTTTCTCGGTTGCGAGGTTCCCGACACTCCCTACCCCAAGGTGAACACCACGGAGCAATTCCAGGAGCGGTTGGCTAAGCGATAGCCCGCCGGTCCATGTTCTCCGCGCGGAGCACCGCGTCCAGCTCGTAGCCAGCGTGGAGCCGGTCTTCGCGGCCCAGACGCTCGATCTCCTGGCGCGTGAACCAGCCCACGTCTACCAGCTCGAACTCGTCGAACTCCACGCGCCGGATGTCCGTCTGGCCGTGGTAGACCACGTGCTTGGCACGTTTGTAGTCGTACACCCCAACCTGCTGCAGGGTATCCAGGTGGAGATCGATTTCTTCGCGCAACTCGCGCCGCACGGCTTCTTCCGGGCCCTCGCCCCACTCGATGCCGCCGCCAAGCAGCCCCCATTTCTTGTGCGCGCGGCGAAAGAAGCGTGAGTGAATGGCCAGCAGAAAGTGATCCTGTCGCTGCACGATGCAGCGGGCGGTTTTGTATCTCGTCATGCACGCATTGTACCGCGCTGGCGTGATTCTTTCGTGACGCATGCAAACCAAATTGGGCTGCTGCCCGACAAAAAGAAAAAAACACACACGTTGAGGAGTTCATGCTGACACTCGAAGGGGTATCGAAGACCTATTCCGGCGGCGTCCAGGCGCTCAATGACATTACTCTCACGGTGCCACCCGGCATGTTCGGCCTGCTTGGCCCGAACGGTGCCGGCAAGTCGACGTTGATGCGAACCATCGCCACGCTGCAGGCACCGGATTCTGGCGCTATTCGGTTCGGCGAGATCGACGTGATCGCTGATCCTATGGCGCTGAGACGGCGATTGGGCTATCTGCCGCAGGAATTTGGCGCCTTTCCCCGCACCTCGCCCGAAGCCATGCTGCGCCATCTGGCCACCTTGAAGGGGGTGGCGCCGCAGGATCGCGACGCCCTTGTCGACGATCTCCTGGTACGCACCAACCTCTATGACGTGCGGCGAAAGAGCGTGGACACGTTTTCCGGCGGCATGCGGCAGCGCTTCGGCATCGCCCAGGCGCTCATCGGGAAACCGGAGCTCGTCATCGTCGATGAACCCACAGCCGGCCTCGATCCCGCGGAACGCCGTCGCTTCCACAACCTGCTTGCGGACATCGGCGATTCGGTGGTCGTCATCCTGTCCACCCACATCGTTGAAGACGTGGCGGAGTTGTGCCCACAGATGGCCATCATGGCCGGCGGTCGAATCCTCGCGCAGGGCGCTCCGGCGGACCTTGTCGCCGGTCTCGAAGGGCGACTATGGCGCAAGCTGATCAAACGGGGAGAGCCGGTCGAGGCGCAGGGGCAGATCATCTCCACCCGGCGGTTGAGCGGCCAGTTGGAGGTGCGGGTCCTCGCCGACGTGCAGGAGGCGGGCACACAGCCCGCGGTGCCTTCCCTCGAAGATTGCTACTTCGCCACGCTCAGAACCCACGGCCATCAGACCGGAGACGTTTGATATGACCGCGCTCTGGGAGATCTTCCGCTTCGAGGTGCGTTACCAGTGGCGCTCGCCGTTGTTCCTGGCCATCGCCGGTTTCTTCTTCATGATGACGTTTTTCGCGATGGCGTCGGAATCCGTGACCATTGGCGGCGGCACCGACGCGCTGGATCTGAATGCCCCATACGTCATTCTGCAAACGCACTTCGTGTTCTCATTCATCGGTCTTTTTGCAGCGATTGCCTTCGTGGCAACGGCAATCACGCGAGACTACGAGAGCCGCACCGCGGAGATGTTCTTCACCAGCGGTGTGCCGGAGTGGGCCTTCGTGCTGGGACGATTTTTCGGCGGGGCGCTGTTCGCCGTGCTTGCCGGAGCCTTTGCACTGCTCGGCACGCTCACAGGCTCGCTCATGCCCTGGCTCGATCAGGAGCGGGTGGCGGCTTTCAGCCTGGCGCCGTGGGTGTTCACGCTGGTGTGGGTGATTGTGCCCAACTACCTGATGGCGTGTGCTTTCTTCTACACGGCGGCAGCGCTCGCCCGCTCCATATCCGCGGCCTACCTCGCGGCGCTGGTGTTCATGGTGGCGTATGTGTTGGCCGGCTATTACGTGGAACCGGATCAGATCGGCACGGCGGCACTGTTCGATCCACTCGGTACCACGGCTTTTGCAGAAACCACGCGCTACTGGACGGTGTTTCAGCGTAACGAGCTGCTGCCAGGTGGTTCGCTATTCGCAAACCGGGCGATCTGGCTGGCGGTAGCAGCGCTGTTCGTGGGCTTCACGGTTTGGCGTTATCGCTTTCGCCTCGAACCGCTGAGTCTTCGCAAAAAGTCGGCGAAAGCGGAAGCCGGAGCGATTCGCCCACCCCGCAACCTTTCGGTGCAACCGGTGTTTTCGCCCGCGCAGACGGTGCGGCAGTTTCTCTCCCAACTCGCCATGGATGTGCGAGGGGTGGTACGCAGCGCGCCGTTCTACGTGATCCTGGCGCTTGGTATGTTCAATGTCATCGGCGGCTTTCTCGGCAGTATCGACAGTCGCTTCGGTACGCCGGTGTACCCCGTTACGGGTCTGATGCTGAACGTCATCAGCGGATCGTTTCTTTTCATCGTACTGATCATTGTGCTGTTCTACTCCGGCGAACTGGTGCACCGGGAGCGGCAGCACAAGCTGGCGGAGATCATCGACAGCACCCCATACCGCAATGTGTCCATGACCCTGGCCAAGGTAGGCGCGCTGTGGTTCATTATCGCAACGCTGCTGATCACGATCATGTTCACGGGCATGGCGGTGCAGCTCCTCAACGGCTATACCAACGTTGAGCCGTGGTTGTACCTGAAAAGCCTGTTCGGTCCGCTGGGTTTCGATTTTTTCCTCATCGCTGCACTGGCGGTGTTCGTGCAGGTGCTCATGCCCAATAAGTGGTTCGGTTTGCTGGCCATGGTGATCGTGTTCCTCGTCATGCAGATACTCCCGAACCTCGACCTGCAGCACTACCTCTACCTGATGGGTACTCCGCCTTCGGCGTACTCGGATATGAACGGCTACGGTCACTACGCGACGCCATTCAGCTGGTTCGCGCTGTACTGGGCGCTATTCACCGTGTTGCTCATGGCGCTTGCACACGTGTTCTTTCTGCGCGGCACCGCCAGCGGCCGACAGGAGCGAATGGCGGTAGCCCGGCAGCGATTCACGCTGCCTGTCAAGCTGACCATGACGGTTGCAGTCGCGCTGTTTGCAGCCGTTGGCGGCTATATCTACTACAACACCAACGTGCTCAATGAATACCTCACCGACGATGCGCTCGAGGAGCGACAGGCTGACTACGAAAAGCGGTTCAGCCACTACCAGGATGCGGCGTTGCCGCAGATCACCGACGTGGAAGCCGAGGTGGACATCTATCCCGAGCGGCGCGCATTGGACTCTGCCGGTACCGCCCGCTTCGTGAACGATGGCGACGAAGCGATTGAAGACTTCGTGGTGTCGGTCAATCCGCGCCTGAGCGTTCATGAGCTCGTGGTGCCCGGCGCTGAGGTGGACGAAACGGACGCTGCGTACGGTCACTACCTGGTGCGTTTCGATGTACCCCTGGCGCCGGGGGCAACCGGCGAGATGCGGTGGCAGCTGAGCTGGTTGAACCCAGGGTTCAAGAACCACGACATCAACAATCGGGTGGTGGAGAACGGCACGTTTGTGGACAACACCGAGATCATGCCGCTGCCTGGCTACGACCAAAGCAGGGAGCTGCAGGACAACAACGTGCGCCGCAAGTACGACTTGCCGCCGGTGGAGCGGTTGCCGGTGCTGGGTGATGCCAGATACCTGAAGTTAAACCAGATGGGCGTAGCGAGGCGCACGAACTTTCGGGCTCTGGTGAGCACTTCACCGGATCAGACCGCCATCGCGCCTGGGTATCTGCAGCACGACTGGGTGGAAGGCGATCGACGGTACTTCGAGTACGAAATGGACGACCCTATCTGGCCGTTCCTGTCGTTCGTCTCCGCGCGCTATGCAGTGGCGAAGGATCGCTGGAACGATGTTGCCCTCGAGGTGTACTACCACCCGGCGCACGAGTTCAACGTGGAGCGGATGATTGAAGCCTCCAAGCAGTCGCTTGCGTACTTCACGGAAGCCTTCAGCCCATATCAGTACCGGCAGTTCCGCATTCTGGAGTTCCCCGGCTACGCAACGTTTGCGCAGTCTTTCCCGAACACCATTCCCTATTCAGAGCGCATCGGATTCGTGGCCGATCTGCGTGACCCGAAGGACATCGACTACGTGTTCTACGTGACGGCCCATGAGCTTGCGCATCAATGGTGGGCGCATCAGGTGATCGGCGCCCGTATGCAGGGTATGACGCTGATCGTCGAGACCCTTGCGCAGTACTCCGCGCTCATGGTGATGGAGCAGGCCTACGGCCGTAACAAGATGCGCCGTTTCCTCAAGCACGAGCTCGACCGCTATCTCAGTGCGCGCGGTGGAGAGCTGATCGAGGAGCTGCCGTTGGTGAAGGTGGAGAACCAGGGATACATCCACTACTCGAAGGGCAGCATTGCGCTGTACGCCCTGAAGGAAGCCATAGGCGAAGAAGCGGTGAATGCCGCGCTGCGGGACTTTATCGCGCAGTACGGATTCCGAGAGGATGTCTATCCCACGTCCTCCGATCTCGTGGCGGCGTTTCGCGCCCACGCTGGGCCGGAGCATGAGGCGCTGATTGCGGACCTGTTCGAGCGCATTACGCTGCACGATGTGCGTGTTACCGACGCGGTCACCCGACAGTCGGGCGAAGTATTTGAAACGTCGGTGCGCATATCAGCGGCGAAATTCTATGCCGATGGTGAGGGCCTCGAGACGGAGGCGCCGATGGAAATGTATGTTCAGGTGGGGCTTTACCCCGAGCGCAATCCTGAACAGGAGGAAACGCTCGGTGAGGACGATCTGCCGGAACCCATGGAGATGCGCAGCGTGCTGATTCGCAGCGGCAACAACGAGGTGCAGTTCCGTTCGGACACCAGGCCTGCACGGGTCGTGGTGGACCCGCAGGTTACCCTGATCGATCGGGACCCGAGCGACAATGGCAAGCGCGTTCAGTCGTCGAGCTGATCCAGCGCCCACACCGGTACGGCGGCGGGTTTCTTCAGATAGAGACCGCCGCCGATGTTGGTGAAGTGGCGTCGCAGGCGCCGCCGGTACCAGGCCCGCTTGCGCAGATACTGGTCCGGGTCTGTGCGCTCCTCGTCGAGCACCGGAAGATCCTCCTGCGTAATTACCCCCAGAAACAGCATGCCCCTGCACAGTGCAGCAAGGTTGTCGATGGCCTGGCTGCACTGCTTGTCATCCAGATAGCCGAGCACGTCGTTGCACACCACCAGGTCGAACGGCTTGTCTTGAAACGTGACCACCGAGCCCTGCTGCCAGCCGTATCGTTCGCACAGGTAGTCGCTGTACTCGATGCCACGGAGCGTTGCTTTGGGAAACGCGCGGCCAAGCCCTTTCAGCACCCGGCCGACGCCACAGCCGACATCGATGATGCGCTTCACCGGTAGTTCGAGATACCGCGCCGACGCGGCGATGAACTCCGCCTGTCGGCGCGCATATGCCGGGGATGCGGCGCGGGTTTTCGGGTCGTGGTAGAAGCGCCGGTAGTAGGCGTGGTCGAACTGTGGCATTGCGTGGGTGTGTTTGCTGGAACGGCTTCTACATACACCGTCGCTTCGGCGAATGCCATCCGCGTGACGCCGCTTTTGCGACTTTCTGGTGCAGGAGTATCATCGCCGCATGGGGGACACATTTTTCACCGACCACTGGCGGCACATCGAAGATGAGCGCGTGGCGCGTTATGAAGCCATGTTTCAGTGGCGTGACGGCCACTCCGCGCTCGTGCAGGGTGCCGACCTGCGGCCAGGGCAGCGGGTGCTGGACCTGGGCTGCGGACCGGGTTTCTTCGCTGCGGCGCTGGCCGAGAGGGTGGGGGCGAGCGGCTCCGTTGACGGCGTAGACATCAACGCCCGCTTCGTCGCGGATGCCAACGACCGGGCTGCCAGCACGCGGAATCTGCACTTTCACCATGTCGACGACCACCGTTTGCCGTTCGAAGACGGACGCTTCGACCGGGTGATCATGAAGAACGTGCTCGAATACGTGCCGGACCTCGCTGCGACGCTTGCGGAAGTGTTCCGTGTCACCGCACCGGGCGGCAAAGTGCACGTCATCGACAGCGATTGGGGCTTCGTGCTGGTCGAGCCTTGGGGTCCGGATCGCACGCGTGCCTTTTTCGAAGCGGCGGCACCCGCGTTTCGTGAGCCGCTCATCGGCCGGCGCGCACCGGCAGCGCTGGCGGATGCGGGTTTCCAGCCTGCACAGGTTCAGATCAGCACGCATGCCGACCAGAAGGGTATGGGATTGAATGTGTTGACCAACATGGCGGGCTACATCAAAACCTTCGACGCCATGCCGACGGCGGAAGTAGAAGCCTGGCTCAGCGAAGCGCGCGCGGCAGTGGACGAAGCACGCTTTCTGTTCTGCCTGCCGCAATTTCTCATTACCGCTGACAAATCGGAGTAGATAGATGTCTGGAGGGGATGTAGTCCTTGCACTGATCGAGGAGTTGGGCGCGGATTGCGTGCTTACAGGTGAAGATGTGCATAGCCGCTCCGCCGGCATCTGGCGCAAAGACACCATCCAGGCAAAAGCGCTCGTGCGGGCCAGCAGCACCGACGAGGTGAGCCGGGCCATGCGCATCTGCCATGCCCATGATCAAAGCGTGATCGCGCATGGGGGGCTCACTGGATTGGTGCAGAGTGCGAGAACCACCCCCGATGATGTGGTGATCTCGCTTGAGCGCATGAACGTCATTGAAGAGATCAACCCGGTAGACAGGACCTGCACCGTGCAGAGCGGCGTCATTCTGCAGACAATTCAGGAGGCGGCGCAGGAGCAGGGGTTGATGTTTCCCCTGGATCTGGGCGGCCGCGGTAGCTGTACTATCGGCGGTAACATTTCTACCAACGCCGGTGGCAACCGGGTCATCCGCTATGGTATGACCCGCGATATGGTGCTGGGCCT
>JAUILW010000506.1 GCA_030432795.1 Gammaproteobacteria bacterium | reverse complement strand
AATCGCGTGGCGCATCCGGCGATGCCGGAAGGAATGCGCATGCTGTCCGGACCGATACGCGTCAATGGTGCGCGCGGCGCTGATGCGCGGGCACCATGGCTTGGCGAGCACAACGCGGACATGCTGGGCAAAGAGCCTGGCTGATCTATGGATGCCTCCACCGTCGTCATTGCCACGCTGGTTCTCTACAAAGCGTTGCTGATCACCATCGGCCTTGTGGTGTCCTCGCGTAACCGCACCACCACCGATTTCTTTCTGGGCGGTCGCGCGCTTGGTCCGCTGGTGGCAGGCTTGTCCTATGCCGCCAGCACGTCCTCCGCCTGGGTGTTGCTCGGTTTCTCAGGCTTTGTCTATGCGGTGGGCCTCAGCGCCCTGTGGATGGTGCCCGGCATCTGGGCGGGCTATGCGGTGGTGTGGCTGGTGTTCGGGGAGCGCCTGCGCCGCGAGTCTGCACAGCACGGTCAGGTAACGCTCACGGATTTTCTGCTGCAGGACGCCGGCGATCGGTGGCGCAGGTCCTGTGCTGTGGTTGCCGCTGCGCTGATTCTCGTGTGCTTCGTGTTCTACATCGCCGCGCAGTTCGACGCTGCCGGCAAAGCGTTTTCCAGCTACTTTCACATGAGCGACTCAGGTGCGGTCGTGCTCGGTGCACTTATTGTGCTGATCTACGCGCTCGCCGGGGGTTTCTGGGCTGTGTCGATCACCGACTCGTTGCAGGCGGTGGTGATGATGATCGTTGCCCTCGCGGTGCCTGCTGCGGCAGTGCACGCTGCAGGAGGCGTGCAGGACGCTCTCAGCCTGCTGGAGGCGAACGCGCCAGACGGGTTTCTCGATATCACCGGTGGGCACGCGCCGCTGATGTTCGCTGGCTTCGTGCTCGGCACGGTCGGCATGTCGCTGGGTGCGCTCGGCCAGCCACATCTGCTGGCGCGATTGATGGCGGTGCGCGGCGAAGCAGCGCGCAGGCAGGGATTCGTCATTGCCATTGGCTGGGGTGTCGTGGTGTTTATAGGCATGGTCGTGCTCGGCCTCGCTGGGCGTGCGCTGCTGCCCAACCTGCCGTCCGGTGAAGCGCTGTTCTATGTGGTGGCTGCAGAACATCTTCCGGCGATGCTTGCGGGTATCGTCATCGCTGCGGCTTTGTCTGCCGTGATGAGCACCGTGGATTCAATTCTGCTCGCTGCCTCCGCCGCCGTGGCCCATGACATGGGTGTCAATGCGCGCTTCCGTGGTCGAGAGCTCCTCGCTTCCCGGATGGTTATGTGCGTGCTGACGGCGCTGGCGCTGTGGATGACGTTGGCGCTGCCGGATACGATTTTCAATCGGGTGCTGTTCGCCTGGTCTGCTCTGGGCGCTGCCTTTGGCCCGATTGTCCTCTGGCGGGTGACAGGGCGAACGGTTTCGGCTCATGCCGCGTTGATGAGTATGTTGCTGGGCTTCGGAACCACCGTGCTCTTCTACTCGTATGGCGCGAGCCCGCCTGCCGCTGATTGGTTGTCGCTGGCGGCGCACCTTCCCGGCGACCCATTCGAGCGGGTGGTTCCGTGGCTACCCTGCCTTGCCCTGCTTGCCAGCCGAATCAACCGTCAGTTGGCGTGAGCGCAATTTGCGCCTGCTCTATCAGCGCGTCGAAGCTTATCGTGTCTGCCTTTGCATGCTCCCTGGTCGAACAGCCAGCATGATAGTCGCTTAGACGTACGGGCAGTGCGGTGATCGCTTGCTGATGCTTCCACGTACCGGAGGCTGTGCAACACGTGTACCTTCCAAGCAGTGCTTCGCCGTGTCGGGCGATGAGCGTCACCGCGCGCACGATGTAGTCCACACACTCTGCCGTGAGAAAGTAGTTGAAGTTCAGGCGTACCCAGCCCGGCCGATCCAACATGCGGCCCGCTTGCACGGCCGCCTCGAGGTTTCTGCTCTGTTGTGCGTCGATGTTGAGGAGTGTGTGTGCGTAGGGGCCGGCACAGGAGCAGCCGCCGCGCGCCTGGATGCCGAACAGGTCGTTCAGCAGGGCGACCACGTAGGCGTAGTGCAGTGGCTTTTCTGGATTGCCGATCTGCATGGAGACGATGGACAGGCGTGGGGCGTCCGTATCGCCGAGCAGTGTGATGTTCGGCTCGGAGCGCCATGCGTGCAGCGCTCGCGCCAGATGAGCAGCTTCGCGGCGCTCGATCTCATGGATGCCGACACTTTCCCGGGCCCGAAACACGAGGCCGGCACGGATGGATTCGATAATCGCCGGTGTGCCACCTTCTTCGCGGCGCTCCAGATTGGACACGTAGGTGTGGCGATCCGGTGCCACGAAGCTGACAGTGCCACCTCCCGGAACGGCGGGGGTCGCGGTGCGGATCAGCTTTCGATCGAGCACCAGAATGCCGGGTGTGCCGGGCCCGCCGGGAAACTTGTGGGGTGAGAGAAAGATGCCATCGCAGCCGTCTGCCGTCATGTCGATCGGCACGTACGGAGCGGCGGCAGCATAGTCCCACAGCGCATAGGCGCCGTGCTGATGCAGCAGCGCGCTGATGCCGCGCACATCGGATCGAATGCCCGTAACGTTGGAGGCAGCTGAGAAAGCGCCGACCTTCAGCGGGCAGTCGGCGTGCCGGATGAGCGCCTGCTCCAGCGCAGGCTGGTCGATGCGGCCGTCGGCATCCAGCGGTATGCGTACAACACGCGCCGACGACTCCCGCCATGGCAGCTCATTGGAGTGGTGCTCATACGGCCCGATGAACACTACCGCCGGTTGCGCGTCCAGATCGAGAAGCGTGATGGCCTTGCAGATTGCCGATGTGGCGCCGGAGCCGCAGAAGATCAACGCGTGGTTCGGGGACGCGTGCACCGCTTGCTTGATGATCGCCCTGGCTTCTTCGCGCAGCGCA
>JAUILW010000505.1 GCA_030432795.1 Gammaproteobacteria bacterium | reverse complement strand
GCGACGGCCTCGACCATCTGACGCTGGCGGACCGCGCCACCATCGCCAACATGGCGCCGGAGTACGGCGCCACCTGCGGCTTCTTTCCTGTGGACCAGGAGACGCTGAACTACCTGGCGCTGTCCAATCGCCCGCCGGAACTGCTGGCACTGGTGGAGGCCTACGCTAAAGCGCAGGGACTGTGGCGTGATCCTGCCGCGCAGGTGCAGTTTTCCGACACGCTGAGCCTCGATCTGGCGTCGGTGGTGCCGAGCCTCGCGGGGCCCAAGCGGCCGCAGGATCGTGTGGCGATGTCGGACCTGCGCAGCGCCTTTGACGAAGCGCTGGAGCTGCAGGGCCGTGCTGGCGACAAGGACCGTTCCGTGCCGGTGCCGGGTACCGACTATACGCTCGCACACGGCGATGTGGTGATTGCCGCCATCACCTCGTGCACCAACACGTCAAATCCCGCGGTGATGCTTGGCGCCGGCCTGGTGGCGCGCAAGGCGCGCGCGCTGGGACTTGCGGTGCAGCCCTGGGTAAAGACGTCGCTGGCGCCTGGATCGAAGGTGGTCACCGACTACCTCGAAAAAACCGGCCTGCAGGACGATCTCGACGCGCTGGGCTTCAACCTCGTGGGCTACGGCTGCACCACCTGCATCGGCAACTCGGGCCCGTTGCCGGCGCACATCTCTGGCGCCATCAAAGCCGGTAATCTGGTGGTCTCATCCGTGCTGTCCGGCAACCGAAATTTCGAAGGGCGGGTACACCAGGAGGTGAGAACCAACTGGCTGGCGTCACCGCCGCTGGTGGTTGCCTACGCCATTGCGGGTACCACGCGCATCGATCTGTCCAGCGACCCCATCGGTGTGGGCAGCGACGGCCAGGATGTCTATCTGAAAGACCTATGGCCGGGCAACGACGAACTGACCCGGGCCATGGCGTCTGTGTCGGCGGACATGTTTTCGGTGCAGTATGCGGACGTCTTCACCGGGCCGCGTGCCTGGCGGGCGATCGAAGTGTCTACCGAAGGCACCTACGGCTGGGAGGAATCCACCTACATCAAACAGCCGCCGTTCTTTTCGGTGGGTGAGCGGCCGGAGCAGGGTGTGGACGTGCGGGGCGCGCGAATACTTGCGCTGCTCGGCGATTCCGTGACGACGGACCATATCTCCCCGGCCGGCGCCATCCAGCCGGACAGCCCGGCAGGACATTACCTGCAGCAACATGGCGTACAGGTGTCGGATTTCAATTCCTACGGCTCGCGGCGCGGCAACCACGAAGTGATGATGCGCGGCACCTTTGCCAACACGCGCATCAAGAACGAGATGGTGCCGGGCGTGGAAGGTGGCTACACGCGCCACATTCCGTCGACGGATCAGTTATCGATCTACGATGCAGCCGTACGTTACCAGGGTGAAGGCACGCCCTTGGTCGTAATCGCCGGCAAGGAGTATGGCACCGGGTCCAGCCGCGACTGGGCGGCCAAGGGTACGCGGCTCCTGGGTGTGAAGACAGTGATCGCTGAGAGCTACGAACGCATCCACCGTTCCAACCTCATCGGCATGGGCGTGCTGCCGCTGCAGTTCAAAGACGGCGAGTCGCGCAAGACCCTGGGCCTTAGCGGCGAAGAAGTGATCGATATCCGATTGCCGCAAGGGGTTACCGGGCTCAGCCCGCGCCAGGAGGTCATCATGGTGATCAACGGCGGGCGCGAGGTGACGGTGATGTCGCGTCTCGATACCGACAACGAGATCGCCTACTACGCAAGCGGCGGTATCCTGCAATACGTGTTGGACAATCTGGTGCGCGAAGCGGGGGGTTGATGGCGCGCCCTTGGGTCACAGTGAAACTCGCTGATCTGTTGACTATCGTAGTGCTGCTCATTGTTTATGTTCCGCTCGCTGCGCTCGCGCAGCCAGCGCCTGTACTGATGTTTTATCAGGGCTGGGCGGAAGGGGGAGCTACAGGGTCTTGAACCGGAAAGCCGTGTATTCCTGTATCCGTGCGCATTGTGGCGTGTGATGTCACGGTGGAGGACGACCCTATGCTGGCCCTGGGGCTGTACTTCAAGGTTATGGATACTTTCCGATTTACCTTCGACGGCGCGCAGTTAGCTGCCGTGGAGACCAGTTCCAACGATCTGCCCGTGTACTGTGAGGCGTTCGACTGGGTTAAACGGCAGATGCGCCAGATCATGAGCGGCCCTTGCCAAGGATTCTTCGCCGGCGGACCCACACCGCGGGATTGTGCACGGGCTGTGACGGAAGGGTTCAGGCGGTTTGCCGCCAACCGGACATCATCGAGTGGTGACTAACTTGCTCGGCGTAGTTGGGAACTTCTGACGAGGAGATCCGGATCATGAGTAAAGACTTTCTCTGGACACTGCCACAGCCGCTGTACGTGTTTGCCTGC
This sequence comes from Gammaproteobacteria bacterium, assembly GCA_030432795.1. GTDB lineage: Bacteria > Pseudomonadota > Gammaproteobacteria > Pseudomonadales > Azotimanducaceae > SYFY01. The sequence continues at coordinate 491 of JAUILW010000505.1, read as the reverse complement.
ACGTTTGCAGTGGCCTCCGCATTCGTGACTGGTTGGATGGACGGTGGTCTGCTGACCGGTTTGATCCTCGTGTTGACCATTCCGCTGTGTTGGCTCGCTGAACGCCTCGCGCCTCGCCGCGCAGACTGGTTGCTGGACTCGAAAGACTTTTTTGAAGATGTTTTCTGGGTGGTCGCAGGCTTCCTCGTCTGGGTTCCCCTGTATGAACGATATTACGACTCCGCCATCGAAGCATATTTTCGCGGGCTCCGCGAAAGCCTCGACTTCACGCTGACATTTGCGGCAGATACGGTGCTTGGACTCGTTGCGGTTGCCATTCTTGCCGCACTGCTGGTCGAGTTTATCGGCTACTGGGCGCATCGAGCGCAACACCGCTTCATGTTGCTGTGGCGCATCCACGCCACCCATCATCACATCGTCAAGATGAGCATCGCGCGGGCCGACCGTACGCACCCGCTCGAGTTTCTGGGGTTGAACCTGGGGTCTGCAGT
>JAUILW010000504.1 GCA_030432795.1 Gammaproteobacteria bacterium | reverse complement strand
ACATCGCCCGCATCGCCTTCGTGCGCGACCCCGACGGTACCTGGATCGAGCTGAGCCAGCGTCGTTCCATCGTCGGCACGCTGGATACTGGTTGAATTGGTTCTCCCCCACGCCTGGCGGTTACAATCGCCAGCAAACCAGTGTCAGGACATGCCATGGGCCCTTTCTCCTTTCTCGTACTGCTCGCCATCGCCTATCTGCTGTGGCGCATCACAGACCAACTTCCGGATCTGATCTTCCGGCTCAGCGAGATCCAGCGCGATGTGGCGGAGCTGCGTCGCAAGCTCACCGAGGATGAGGGCAACGACGCGTGAGGCGCGCGCTTCCGCTGGCGGGCGCACTGTTAGCGGTCACCGCGGCCGCCTTCGCTGACGAGCGCTTCAAGGACGTGGTCGTCACCTCCTCGCCGGTCAGCGGCCCGATACACATGCTCCTCGGCTCCGGCGGCAACATCGCCGCTTCCATAGGCGAGGACGGCACGCTGATCGTCGACGATCAGTTCGCGCCCCTTGCCGGGCGCATCCAGGCAGCCCTCGAACAGATCGGCGGCGCCGCGCCGCGGGTCATCATCAACACACACTTTCACGGCGACCACACTGGCAGCAATGCCGAGTTCGGCCGCAACGGCACCATCATCGCCCACGACAACGTGCGTGCCCGGCTGGTGGCCGAAGACATGCCGAGGGCCGGTTTGCCGCTGGTAACCTTCGACGGCCGCATGTCGGTGCACTTCAACGGTGACCTGATCGAACTCCTGCACCTGCCCGAGGGGCACACCGACGGTGACTCCGTCGTGTGGTTCAAAGGCGCGGGCGTGGTGCATCTGGGCGATCACTTCTTTAACGGCTTCTATCCGTTTGTGGACGTCGCAAGCGGCGGCAGCATCGAAGGTTATCTGCGCAACCAGAGCACGGTGATGGACCGTGTACCCGCCGATGTGAAGATTATCCCTGGACATGGACCAATCGCCACGGTGGAAGATCTGGCACGCACGCAGAACGTCATCCGCCACAGCTATGCGCTGGTGCGCGAGCAGCTGGAGAAGGGCGTATCCACACAGGACATCGCCGCGGAGCTGGATGCCAAGTACCCCACCTGGGGCGCAGGCTTCATCAGCGCCGCCCGGTGGATTGAAATCATCCAGTCCAACCTTGACTGACCCTCTGAACGAGCTGCGGGCGGATCGGCAGCGGGCCGGGGAGCTGGCAGACCCGCACGCCGGGCTCTGCACGCTGGCAACCGTGGACGAGCATGGCGCACCGCAGGTGCGCACGCTCGTGCTGCGGGATATGCAAGACCGCTTCGCTTTGTTTCTCAATGCCACCAGCCCCAAACAGCGGCAGCTCAACTCGGGACAGGCGGCAGTCTGTGTGTACCTCGCAAGCATCCAACGTCAGTACCGACTGAGCTGCAGCATCGAAGCCATCGCGCCGGATATCGTGCGGGACAGCTGGCAGATGCGGCCGGATGCGCCCAAGCGCATGGACTGGTACTACGTGCAGGGGCGCGTTCAGTCGAGCGACGTAACAGATCGCCAGACGCTGCTCGACGAGCTCGATGCAATGACCCTGACCAACCCGCTCCATGCGCCGCCCGAAGCCGTCGGCTACTGGCTCAACCCGCACTTCGTGGAACGCCTCGACCTGGCGCAGGACAACGGTGTGCACGATCGCATTGCCTGGTCGCTCGCTAGCGGTCGGTGGACGCAGACGACACTGGTGCCCTAACATCGAATGTCACAACGCGCGGCGTGCGACATGATGTTTAAACACCTCCTGAGTATTTCTCCGATGGTTCTGCTGCTGAGCATTACCGCATTCGCGCACGCAGAACCACCCACCGCGAGAGCCGCGGTAACCGCCTGGCTGAAAGACCTCGATGCGCAGCGGTACGCAGCCTCCTGGGACGCCGCAGCACCAATGTTCAAGGCACAGGTCAGCCAGGCGCAGTGGCAGAAGATGGCCGCCAAGGCACGCCAGCCGTTAGGTGCCCTGGTGTCGCGGGAACTTACCGCCGCGGAATACAAGAGTGCCTTGCCCGGCGCACCTGCCGCCGACTACGTCGTTTTCGTGTTCACCGCTGACTACACCGAACGCTCAGGCACCACGGAAACGGTGACTGTGATGCTGGTGGACGGTATCTGGCGAGGCGTGGGCTACTTCATACGCTAACCAGCCGGCTGGCCGCTCAGCCGAGTTCTGCCGTGACGATACCGTGCAGGTTGGCAAAGCAGGTGTCCTTGGCCGTGCTGACAAAGCCCTGCATAAACGGCGCATCGGCCTGATCGGCACGCACCGCCGCATACAACGTAGGCCACACACCCTCCTCGCCGAGGGATGCGGTGGCGATGTACTTTTTCTCGCGATACTCATGCAGCGCCCAGTTCGGCAGGCAGGTGACGCCCCGTCCGCTGGCCACGAGCTGAATCATCATCGGCGTGAGCTCCGCCGTGCGCACCCGCGCAGGCTCCACCCCCGCCAGGTCGAGAAACGATTTGAAGATGTCCAACCGCGCACGGTCCACCGGGTAGGTGATGAGGGTCTGGTCGATCAGGTCGTCCGGTTCCACCCACTCCCTCGACGCAAGCTCATGGCCCTTGCCCATGGCAAGCTGCGCCTCGTAGCTGAACAGCGGCAAGTACACCAGGCCAAGATCTTCGACAGGGTCAGCCGTGATGACGAGGTCCAGGTCACCGCGCCCCAGCGCCGGCAAGGGCGCAAACGGGAAGCCGCTGGCGATGTCCAGCTCAACATCAGGCCACGACTCCCGATAGCGGTCGATCGCGGGCAACAGCCACTCGAAGCAGCTATGGCACTCGATGGCCATCATGATCCGACCCGACTCCCCGCCGGCGAGGCGCGCCACGTCCAGCTCCGCGCGGTGCATGAGCGGCAGAACCTGATCGGCCA
>JAUILW010000503.1 GCA_030432795.1 Gammaproteobacteria bacterium | reverse complement strand
GGGCTCCGGTTTCTCCCACACCAACTGGAAAAACTTCGACGAGAACGTGCCCGAGCAGCTCGACCGGCTGCATGAGGAAGGAAGGCTCGGCGGCGTAATCGTTGTGTTTCCAGACTGCTTCACCTCATTCGGGGGCAACCAGTACATCAATTCCAGCGCCATCGGCCGTTACGCCGACTACCTGACACGAGAGCTCGTGCCGTTCGTGGATCAAACGCTGGCTACCAAAGCCGACCGCGCACATCGCGGATGCTTCGGCAAATCCTCCGGCGGCTATGGCGCCATGGTGCACGGCTGCCTGTACGCCGACACCTGGGGCGGTGTTGCCAACCACTCAGGGGATGCCTATTTCGATTTCGTCTATCGCGCCGAGTGGCCCGCAGCGTTGACGCACCTGCACGCGTTCCGCCCGAACACCACCGCCGCGCGCAGCCAGGCGCTTGGCGCAGGCCGGGACGACGGCCGCGTTGCCGCTTTTTTAGAGCACATCTGGAGCAAGCGCAGCCCTTCAGGCATGGACGTCTCGACGCTCATGATGGTGTGCATGGCGGCAACCTACGACCCAGACCCGAAAGCGCCGAACGGCTTTCGCCTGCCCTTCGACATGCATACCGGCGCATTGATAGAAAGCCGCTGGAACCGCTGGCTGGCGCACGACCCGATCCATCTGGTGCCGAAGCACGCCGGCGCGCTGCGCTCGCTGAAGGCCCTGTTCATCGACTGCGGCTGGCGGGATCAGTACCACATTCACTTCGGCAGCAGGCAGCTCAGCGCAAAACTCGCCCAGCTCAAAGTGAAGCACCGCTACGAAGAGTTCGACGGCACCCATTCCGGCATCGACTACCGCATGGACGTCAGCCTGCCGTACCTCTATCGCGCGTTGCGTTAGTACTAGTGACGGGTCACTAGACCCTATCTCAACCGGACACCGTGCGTCGCAGCATCTCGTCGAGCGGCGTGAGCGTGATGCCGAGCGCGCTCGCCGCTGCCTCTGACGGCGCATCATCATCGTGATCGAGCACGCCAAGCATGGCGCGGGTAACCGGCGGGTTGGCCGAGATCCGTTCGAGCACCGCAGCCAGCGCCATGCCAAGGCCAACGGGCAACGAGATCACCCTTGTCTGCCGGCCGAGCACCGCGGCGGCGCGCTGCACCAACGCCCGTCGGCTCAGCACCTCGGGCCCACCCAGGAGTACCCGGCCATACGCGCCGACCGTAGCCGCTTGCAGCGCTTGGGTCACATCGCCCGCGTAGATGGGTTGTTCCAGGCTGTCCATGCGAAAGCCGAATGACCGAGCCTTGCGCGCCCGAACGGCCAGGCTTCTGGCCGCGTAATCGCCTTCTCCCAACACCATCGGCACCTGCAACACCGTGGCCTTGGCGAAGCTGCCGAGCAGAATCTCCTCAGCAGCACCCTTGGAGCGCAGGCAGGCGTTGGCGCTATCAACCGTAGAGCCGAGGATACTGACGTAGGCAACCGCCACCTCGTCCCGGCGGCCATCGAGGGCTGCACACAACGTGGCGCAGGTCTGCTCGTGCGCCAGCTCGTAGCTGTTGCCCGCGCCCTCTTTGAGGATACCGACGAGATGCACTACCGCCGACATACCCTGCACGGCCGCCGTCATGCTCTGCACATCGTTGTAATCCACCTGCACCACCTCGAGGCCGGGGAAGCCGTCAAGCTGAGCCGCCGCCCTCGGCGAACGCACTGCCGCACGCAGCGGCACCTTGCCGTGCAGGGCGTTTATCAGACGCCTTCCCAGGTGTCCGTTTGCTCCGGTGATCAGCACCCCTGCCATCTCCATCCTCCAACTCTGCGTCGTGTTATCGCAACGATCGCTGCAACTTCGCTGCGTACCCTCAGGGCTGCTAGCATGATGCCATGACGCTGACTTGGGCAAACCTGCTGACGCTGATGCGCGCGCTGTGCATCGCGCCAATGCTCTGGTGCATGCTCGAAGGGCACTGGGTTGCGGCAAGCGCGCTGTTCGTCGTGGCAGCGCTCACTGACTACTTCGACGGCCCGGTGGCAAGGCGCCTCGGCCAGGCATCCCCCCTCGGCGGTGTGCTCGATCACGCAACGGATGCGTTGTTCGTGTCAGCATCCACGTGGGTTGCTGCGTCGCTCGGATTACTGCCGGCACCCCTCGGCTGGCTGATTCTGGCAGCGTTCCTGCAATACCTGCTCGACTCGAAAGCGCTGGCAGGTCAGGCGCTGCGCGCGAGTAAGCTCGGCCGCTACAACGGCGTGGCGTACTTCGTGCTGGTCGGCGTGGTCGTGATCGGCCACGGCGTCGGTTTGTGGCCGTTGCTGGCCACACCGACCCTTTGGGCCGGATGGTTGCTGGTTGCAACCACGGTGCTGAGCATGGCGGACCGCGCGTTTACGCTGATCAGCCTGAAGCGGTCAACCCGTACGCCATCGCCTTGAACTCGTGACTGAACGGGTGCCAGAAACCCGGCATGCGCTGCGTCATGCAGATACCGGAAATTCCCGCCGTCGGCGCCATCCACGAATGGGTACCGGCCATGCCGCCCCAGTGGTACTCATGTAGCATGCCGAGCGGCTCGTCTTTGCCGATGCGCTCTTTGAGCGCGAAGCCGAGGCCAAAAACGGTGCCCGGCATCTCCCACATGGGAAAGCGCACGCCCACACCGTCGACAAGCTGATTGGTGCGCATGAGCCGTAAAGTCTCAGGCTTGAGAATGACCGACCCATCCCATATGCCGCCGGAGACGATCATGCGGATAAAGTTCGCGTAGTCGCCCATAGTCGACACCAGACCACCACCGCCATTCAGATAGCGTCGGGGCTGGGCATACACGCCGGTGCGTGGGTCATCGTCCTTATTCAATCCAGGCTTCATCGGGTCGAACAGGTCCACGGGCGCGTACTGTGTTGTGAATCGGTG
>JAUILW010000502.1 GCA_030432795.1 Gammaproteobacteria bacterium | reverse complement strand
ATATTTCGAAAGCAATATATTTGCTTGGACGCTGCCGGTTGCTAGGATGAGTGCTCGAAAATCGCCGATTGCCTCGCCCGCGAGCGACGCAGAGGAGGAGTCATGCTGGAAGAAAAATGTGACCTCGCAGCGCGGGCGCTGACCCATTTCCAGGCAGGTACCAGCGACCTTGCCGAGGCGACGATGGAAGTGCCCATATCCGCGTATCAGGATTCAGATCGATACGCGAAGGAAGTGCAAGCGGTGTTCCGGCAGTCGCCGATTGTCGCCGCCTTGAGCGTCGATCTGCCGGAAGACGGCAGTTACCTCGCTCAGGAAATTGCCGGCACGCCGCTGCTTCTGGTGCGGGGTACCGATGGGGTGGTACGTGCGTTTCTCAACGTGTGTCGGCACCGTGGCGCCAGGGTGTGCGAACCGGGCCGCGGCCAGCGCACGCGGTTTACTTGCCCCTATCATGCCTGGACCTACGACCAGGAAGGCAGCCTCACCCACCTTTACGGTGCCGACAAGTTCGGCGATTTCGATCGAGATACGCGAGGGCTCTTGCAGCTGGCGTGTGCGGAGCGCTCAGGGCTAGTTTTCGTATGCCTCGACCCGCAGCATACTTTTGATGCGGATGTGTGGCTCGGCGGCATGCAGGCGCGTCTCGATAGCCTGGGGCTCGCTGATAACTGGGTGCTGTATGAGCAGCGGGAGCTGCCTGGCGCCGGCTGGAAAGCCACCATGGATGGCTACCTCGAGGTCTACCATCACGACATCGTGCATCGCACCACGGTGGGTCGGCACACCATCGGCAACCTGCTCGTGCACGACACCTTCGGCCCCCACCAGCGACTGACATTCGCGCGCCGTACGATCGAAGACCTCCAGCAACCACCCACTGACGAGGCACAAGCGGAATCCTACATCCGCCTGATCCATTCCGTGTTTCCGAATCTGTCGGTGTCCGGCATCCTGGGCGGCCATTGTCTGGTGAGCCAGATTTTCCCGGGGCCGACGCCGGACTGCACCATCACGCGGCAGTCGATTCTCTGCGCGCCAGGAGCCGATGATGCGGCCTGGCACGAAGCGGCGCAGAACTTCAGCCAGCTTGCATTGGAAGCTGTGCGGGACGAAGACTACGCAGTGGTGGCCACGGTGCAGGCGTCGCTCGCGAGCATATCCGATGGCAGTTTCCTGTTCGGCAGGAACGAGCCGGGGCTGCAGCACTATCACAGAACCGTGGAGCAGATCTGCTCGGCGGGCGAGAGCGAACGTCGCGCCATGGGCCTGACCTTGCAGCACGGCCAGAACCATGCAGGTACCTGAGCGCCAGGCATCGTGTTGACCGGTTACCTGGCGAACTATATCGTCATCGATGTAATTGAGGAGGGCGACGCCTGTGGCGCAAAAAGAGCCTGTGGCGGATAAGAAGCCAGTGGCGCTTGAGAACGCAGAAACCATCGACGTACACGCGCACGCGGTGCTCGATGAAACCATGGGTGCCGCAGGAAGCTACGGACCACAGCTCACATCGGAGGAGCCGCCGCGCTTTCGTATCGGCACGTATGAGCTCGTCGGTGTGCGCTATCGTGGCAGCCCGTTCATGGATCCCGACTTGCGGCTGGAGGAGATGGACCGGGTCGGCATCGACTACCAGCTGCTCTCGCCGAACCCGCTCACCTATTTCCACTGGATCGAGCCGGCGCACGCCCAGGCGTTCTGCCGTACGCATAACGATGCGCTGGCTGATCTGGTGTCCACGCGAAGCGAACGCTTAGGCGCTACCGCCGCGGTACCGATACAGGATGTCGGGTTCGCCGTGGAAGAAACACGGCGGGCGGTTGAGGAGCTCGGCATGTTCGGCCCTTACATCGGCCCGGATTTTCCCGGTTCGCTTTGCGACCCGCAGATGGATCGGTTCTACGAAACACTGGTGGATCTGAATGTGCCTTTGTTCGTGCATCCCGCGCCCGCGGGTATCGATGGGCCGGTGGGAGATGCCAATCTGACGCGTTTCGACCTGGACATGATCGTTGGCTTTGCCGCGCAGGAGACCGCTGCGGTGTGCACCCTCATCTACGGCGGCGTGCTGGAGCGGCACCCGGATCTAGATGTGTGCCTCAGTCACGGCGGAGGTGCAACCGCACTGATGTACGGTCGCATGGCTATGGCCGCGCAGAAACGCCCCTGGGCTACCGAGTCGCTGAAGAAGGACGGCGCGTTTGACGCGCTACTGCACCGCTTGTGGTTCGATGTGCACCTGCACTCCGAGGACTCGGTAGCGCTTCTGAAAAAGCGGGTGAACAACGAGCGGCTGCTGTTCGGCACCAATTTTGCGGGTTGGGACCAGCAGCGCTATGACGTGCGTGATGAAGCCAGGCCCTACGCCGATAACGCGCGGCGTTTGTTGCTGCGCGGTTCGTGAAAGCGCGCGCCGATCTGGTGTGCGGATGGGGCCTGGGGTATGGTTCGGCCGCGAAAGAGATCGGGTAGGACAACTTGGCTGAACAGGTAACAGACGACGCGGAACGACGCTTGTCCTTTCTCGTGCATCGGGTCAACGCGTTGATGTCGCGCGTGGCGAAACCGATGTTCAAGCAGTACGGACTCGACCCGATCACTTCCCGCGTGCTCGTGCTGGTGCTGAACCGCGACGTGACCATCGTTGGTGATGTGGTGGAGCTACTTGGGTTGCCGCAATCCACGGTGTCCCATCAGATCAAACGGCTCGAGAAGGCGGGGCTGATAAAGCGGGTGCAGGACCGTGCGGACAACCGCACCTTTCGCGTGCAACTCACTGCGCGTGGTCGCCGGGTGGCGCTGGAGTGCGACCGCCGCAGTCAGAAATTGAACATCCTGCTCATGCAGTCATTTTCCGCCAGCGCTGGCAATCGGTTGCTCAAAGAGCTCGACAAGCTCATCGTCGATCT
>JAUILW010000501.1 GCA_030432795.1 Gammaproteobacteria bacterium | reverse complement strand
TCATCGCGCTGGAGCAGGAGGCCCTTTCGTGAGCCTGCGTTTCAGCAAGATGCACGGGCTCGGCAACGACTTCATGGTGGTGGACGCCATCACCCAGAAATTCGACATGAGCGCCGAGCAGATCAAAGCACTCGCCGACCGGCGCACAGGCATCGGCTTCGATCAGCTGCTTTTGGTAGCGCCGCCGGAGGATCCTGATGCGGACTTTTACTACCGCATCTTCAACGCCGACGGTTCGCCCGCCGAGCAGTGCGGCAACGGCGCCCGCTGCGTGGCCCTGTTTGTCAGAAAGCATGAGCTCGCCAGCAAGGAAACACTCACCTGGCAGACGACCAACGGTAGCATCTCCACACGCTGCCTGGCCGATGGCGTGGAGGTAGACATGGGCCCGCCGGCCTTCGCTGCGCAGGATGTGCCTTACGCCGCCGAGCTCAACAGCCGCGGCCTCATCGAGGTCACCGTAGACGGCTCGACGGTAGAGCTGCAACCCGTGAGCATGGGCAATCCGCACGGTGTGATATTCGTGGACAGCGTCGCCGATGCGCCGGTGGAACGCCTTGGTGCTGCGCTCACCAGTCACCCAATATTCCCGCAGGGCGCCAATATCGGTTTCTGCGAGGTCGTGGACAGGACCTTCCTGCGCCTGCGCGTGTTCGAACGCGGCGTGGGGGAAACCCTGGCCTGCGGTACGGGCGCCTGCGCAGCAGCGGTAGCAGCCATACAGCACGGTCTGCTCGACGCCCGCTGTAAAGTATCCCTGCCTGGCGGCAAGGTACGCATCGAGTGGTCTGGCGACGGCACCTCGGTGCTGCTGGCGGGGCCGGCGATGCTGGTTTACGAGGGTACCCTGGACGCGCCATCGCGCGCACAGAAGAAGAAGCGCACGAGGAGTAGAAGGAGAAGATGACGCAACCGAGCCAGTTGGACGACCAGGCGATCGTCGACTACCTTCGGCAGAACCCGGCGTTCTTCCAGCAGCACGCGGCACTCCTGTCGGAGCTGGACCTGCCCCACGCTTCCGGGCGTGCCGTGTCGCTGATCGAGCGGCAGGTTGCCGTGCTGCGCGACCGCAATATGTCCATGCGACGCCGCATGAACGATCTCCTGCAAGCCGCACGCGACAACGACACGCTCTTCTCCAAGACCCGCTCCCTGACGCTGGCCATGCTCGATGTGCGCAGCTGGCACGAGTTGAACGAGGTGCTCGCCACCAACATGCTGGTGGACTTCGAAGCCGATTTCGTGTGTTGCCATGTCAACGGCCGCACCGTGGCGCTCGATCACATCGTCAGCCACCGCGAGGCGCTGCCGGCAGACCGCTTCACCCGAGGCACATCGCCGGTATGCCTGACCCTGCGCGGCGACGAGATGAGCACACTGTTTCCCGTGCAGAAACACGATGAGCCCGGCAGCGTGGTGCTGATTCCGCTGCGCCTCGAGCATGCCAGCGGCTGTCTGGCGGTGGGCAGCCGCGACCCCCGGCGCTACAGCCCGGAAATGGACACGCTATTCGTCAACTACATCGGTGATGTGCTGGCGAAAATCGTCGACAGGCTGTGACCGAAGCGCGCATCGACCGCTTCATCGATCATCTCGCCATCGAGCGGGCGTACTCCACCCATACCACGGCGGCTTACCGCCGCGATCTCGAACGCTTTGCCCGCTACCTGACAAAGCAGGACATCGACTGGCCGGCCTGTCGCCACCAGCACGTGTGGGGTTACATTGGCGCGCTGCGCGCCCAGGGCCTTGGCGCCCGGTCGATACAGCGTCATCTTTCCGCTGTGCGCCGCTTCTTCGAGTATCTGCGCCGCTGCGGCGAGATCGACGTCAACCCTGCAACCGCGGTGTCGGGCCCCAAGCAGGAACGTCGCCTGCCGAAAGCGCTGGACGCAGATCTTTCCTCCAGATTGTTCGACAGCGCCGCCGAGACACCGAAAGACAAACGCGACGCGGCGATACTCGAACTGTTCTACGGCAGCGGCCTGCGGCTCGCTGAGCTCGCGGCGCTGAACGTGGGTGATCTCGACCTCGATGATGCGATGGTCACCGTGCTCGGCAAGGGCAACAAGCAACGGCGGGTGCCGCTCGGCTCACACAGCATCCGGGCAATTCGCACCTGGCTCGCTACACGTCCGCACGCCGACAACGACGCGCCGCTTTTCACCGGCCGCGGCGAAACCCGCATCAGCCATCGCACGGTGCAGAACCGGGTGAAGGCCGCGGCGACGAAGTCCCTCGGATCAGATGCACTGCACCCTCATATGCTCAGGCACAGCTTCGCAAGCCATCTGCTCGAATCCTCCGGCGACCTGCGCGCCGTGCAGGAATTGCTGGGCCACGCAAACCTCACCACCACGCAGATCTACACGCACCTGGATTTTCAGCATCTTGCGCAGGTGTACGACCAGGCACACCCGAGAGCGCAGACGAAAGAGGGAGACCGGGAGTGAGCATTACGCTGGTGACGTTCGACCTCGATAACACGTTATGGGACGTCGACACCGTAATCCGCAACGCCGAGACCGCCATGCGAGCCTGGCTGCGAGAGCACGTGCCGGAAGTGGTGCAGCTCTACGATGACGGTGCGGTCGCGGACATACGTGCCGCCGTGCTCGCAGACATGCCGGAGTTGCGCCACGATCTGTCGCGATTTCGCCTGGAGGTGGTGCGGCGTTCCATCGTCAGCATCGGCCACGGCGAGCGCGAAGCCGCCGCATTGGCTGCGCAGGCGTTTGACGTGTTCTACGAGGGCCGGCACCAGGTGCGCTACTTTGATCACGCACTGGAGGTCTTAGAAGATCTCGCCGCCCGCTACACCCTGGCGGCACTCACCAACGGCAACGCGGACTTCCGCCGCCTGGGGCTCGACCGATACTTCAGCTTCGGCTATTCGGCCGCCGATGTGGGCG
>JAUILW010000500.1 GCA_030432795.1 Gammaproteobacteria bacterium | reverse complement strand
CAAATATCCGGTAATCGAAGAACCCAGTGGCGTCCCCGCCGTTCTGGATCGTCATCACGCCCTGAGACAGATACGCAGTATAGCCCGCCGGGACCGTGTAGACGCCCATGAGCGACTCGCCGATGCCAGCGTTTATCTTGGCGACGACGGTCGCGCCTCGGGTGATGGTCACCGCACCTAGGTTCACGGACGTGCCGTTCATGCGGGCTGAAATGATTCGAGCGAAAGTCTTGGTGGTCGTGTTTCCCGTGGCGGCCGCTAGGGTCACCGTCTCGGTGATCTCGTTGTACAGGGGGTCGAGACCGGAGATGATGACGTTCTTGTCCGCGTCACCAGCGTTCACGCGCGCCACAGCCAAGGTGCCCGGAGTATTCCACGCGGACCACGGATAAAGCGTGTCGTCCACGTCCCAGACGGTGCCGGTGGTGTTGACTGACATCGCGGGGACCGCCGCAATACGCGACACGAAGCGGTGGCCCGGGATCTGGCCCCGGGCCACCTGAAGCTCAAACGGCTCGGTTGTGCCGACCTGCGATATCGATCTGATGTCGTAGGTCGGCATCAGACACCTCAGTTGTACATGGCCACAAAGCTGGAGAACACGGTGGTCCCAGCCGTATAGGGCAGGTATACGCCGCTCTCGAACATGATGCCCTCATCAGGGATGATGATATCACGATCCGAGTCAGCCGAGGCGATGGTGGGCACGGTCAGGTAAGCGGTCCCGGTCGCGCTTCCGTTACGGAACGACAGGGTGCCTGCCGTGGCGCTGTGCACCAAGAAGACGCTACGAAGACGCGCACGTCCCGCGTAGATCACCTCGAAGGCGTCGTTGGCCATGCCGACGGTGATAGCACCGGCGGTGTCGTCGTCCACGGTCACCTGCGTGACAGTGCGGAAGTACAGCGTGCCGGTCGAGGTGTCCGTGTCCGCGCCAGCAATGGTCTCGGTTTGAGCGTTCCCGTTTACGTCGGTGCCAATGACGGTGAACGTGCGTCCGTCATCGGCACCAGCACAGGTGATCGTGATCAAGCGTGCCGCAGTAAACGTGGCGACACCACCGGATGCCAACGCGCCGTTGATGGTGAGATCTTGCTCACCACCGGCCGCCGGGGTTTGCGATTGGCAGACCCCGTCGGCGTCGGCAGCGGTGGTATCCGCCGCGATGTACTTGGCCTTTACGTCAGAGCCAGCCATGTCTCACCCCTTATGCGATGGTTGCAATCGGGCTCGACAGCGCTTCAGCTTTCCAAGTCGAGTTGGTGCCGTCATCCGAGATGCAGGTCAGCTTCACGCGGCTGTTGACCACAGTCGAGTTCGGCAGGGTCAGCGTGTCGCCAGCAACGTCGCTCGCCGGGTTCGCTGCCGAACCACCGAGAAGGGTCAGCGCGCCGTAGAAGTTCGACACAGCCGAGCCGGGGAGCACGAAGGTCACCGTCTTGGCCGCACCAACGGCGGTGGTGACGATGAACTCGTAGGTGGTGCCGACGTTCGCCGTGCTGAGAGCAGGCATGTTGACGACGATGTCGTCGGTGCCGTCGATCTCGAAGATGGTGCCGGACTGAGCAGTGGTCAGCGTGGTCGTGACAGCCGCGCCGGTGTTCAGCGTGGTGTTGTCCACCGAAACGCGGAAGTTGGGACGGGCGTCGTACGTCGCATCGACGGTGACCGCGCCGGTGGTGGCATTCTTGCTGATGGACTGGAAGCCGTTTTCAGACCGCACAGGGCCCGAGAAGGTCGTGTTAGCCATGTCGATCTCCTGTCGTGGCTAGTGTCAGCGAGGATTGCTGTCAGGGATGGGGGAACGATACACTAGCTTTGCTCGGCGGTCCACACCCACCTCTTCTTGCCGCAGTCGTAAATCCGGCGCGCACCCATAAAATACGTGATTTCCGCTTCCGTCCGGTCGTCCGTGGCCGGATCGAAAGCCTCGGAGAATCCATGCTCATCGAGCCGCTTCTGCAGCAGCCTGCGCTGGTAGTGCGGCTTGGGTCGAAGACCGAGCTTCTGGCTCCAGACCTGATAGTCCGGGCCAACGTCCTCCTCGAGAGTGAAGCCCAACTGCTCATACATCTGGCCGGAGAACCAGCGGTTGTCAGAGAAGGACTTCACCGTCTGAGGCTGGTACTCCTTCAAGAATGCCTTGAACAAGCGACCCGCTGCGCCCGCCACAGTGATACGCGTGGCGTACCGGCTGAGGGTCCACTGGCGGACCTTGGCTCCCGCGCCTCGGTCGTTGCCACCAAAGGTGAACCGCATGCAGGCGACCAGCTTGCCCTTCCAGTACAAGCCATAATGCTCCCCGCTGCCGCTGCCGCCCTGCGGATGGTACCGCTCGTAGAAGGCCCTCGCTTCTTGGGCTGTGGGCCTGCCCAGCTCACACTTCCGTGCCATCAGGCGACCGCGAGACTTCCCAATGGCGTTCCGCAGCATCCGCTTTACAGTGGCTTGGCGCTCGGACCACTCCGTCTCATACAGGGTGATCAGGCGCACGCCCTTCTCGGCGCACATCCGGTACTTCTCCGCGTGGCGGCGCTTGTTCTTCTTCTCATCCGCCTTGTCCCCGTGGCTGTGCCAGTACATCCCGCAGAACTCTACCGCGAGGTTGTGCTCCGGCAGGTAGATGTCCAGCTCCTTCGGCCCGATCAGTGAGCGGTCACGACGGATGACCGTGGTGAACTGGGACAGGAAGGCAGCGACAGCATCCTCGGGGGCGGATTTCATGTGGTTGCAGCGGGAGCAGGGGTTCTCTCCTGCCATCAGGCCTCTGGGGTTGGCCTTGAAGACAAGGTTGTGGTCTGTGCAACGAACAGTAACAGGCACGTTGTAACTTGCATACTCACTGCTGCTGAAGTCAAAGTGGGGCAGGCCTTGTTGCGCGCGGCGGACAAACTCTTCCGTCGTAAGGCGCTGAGAAGCC
>JAUILW010000499.1 GCA_030432795.1 Gammaproteobacteria bacterium | reverse complement strand
TGCGGAGGTGCTGAGCAAGGCGACAAAGTCTTCGCCGAACAGCGCGACGGTGGCCGCGATGAGCAGCGCCAGCAGCAGCGCCCACGCGGTGCAGTAACGGGCGGCGGCGCGCAGGCTGGAGCGATCCTGGGCGCCGTAGGCGAAGCCGCAGAGGGACTCCGCGGCGTGTGCGAAACCGTCCACCGCGAAGGCCATGAGCATGAACAGTTGCATCAGCACGGCGTTGGCCGCGAGCGTGACATCGCCGAAGGACGCGCTCAGCAACGTCACGACGAAGAACGGCAGTTGCACGAAGAAGGAGCGCACGATGAGGTTGCCGCTCACGCTGAAAAGCCTCGCGGTGCCGGCTTGCCACAGTCGCGCAGGCATATTGCTACGCCATCCCAGGGAACGAAAAGCGCGCAACACGGCGGCAACGCTGACCGTTGCTGCAACCACTTCCGCAGCCACCGTTGCCATCGCCACTCCTTCCACACCCCAACCGAACACGAGCACGAACAGAACGTCCAACGCAATGTTCAGGCCGTTGTACGCAAGGCTGATGACGAGGGTCGCCTGCATGCGCTGCAGGCCGAATAGAATGCCGAGCATGACGGTCTGCACCAGGAGCGCAGGTGCGCCCCAGATGCGTATCTGGAAGTAGGTGGAGGCGAGCTGCTCTACCTCGGCAGATGCTTCAAACAGCCACAGCATGGCGGCATTGATGGGCACCTGCAGGGCCACCAACCCGATGCCGATACCAGCGCCGAGCAGCGCAGAGCGCCACGCCACGCGCTGGGCTTCGTCGCCTTCCGCGCGGCCGTAGCACTGCGACACGAGGCCGGTGGTCGCCATGCGCAGAAAACCGAAGATCCAATACATAGCGGAGAAGATCTGCGCACCAACCGCCACCGCGCCTATGTAGCGGGGCTCGGTGAGCTGGCCCATGACGGCGGTGTCCACCAGCCCGACGAGCGGAATGGTGATGTTGGCCAGCAGCACCGGCCAGGTGAGATGGAAAATGCGACCGTGCCACCCGGCGGCACTGCGCGGCAGTGGGCCGGGTGTGGTCATTGGATCATCGTCGGTCGAGCAGGTTGCCTCGCCGCAGAAGATCCTTCACGCGGGTTTTACGTTCCAGCGTCTTGCGCGCCCGGTAGGCCTGGTCGAAGGCCGGCTGCGCACGCCGATGGATGACACCCATGGCGGTGGGCAATGGGTCGCGCATGCGCACCAGCAGCTCGGCGATCATCGGGTTAGTCTCATCGTGCACGAGGATGTCTTCCTCGGTGACGCTATCCTCTCCGATGGTGACCGCTTCGAGGCTCAGCGTACGCGGGTTCAAGCGCAGGCCTTTGTCCTGGGCCTTGCCGAAAATCAGAGGCGCACCGTGCTCGCAGATCACCTGGGAGTCGGCTGCGGTTTTCTTGCTGCTGACGTCGTCCCACACGTCTTTGTTGTAGACGATGCAGTTCTGCAGGATCTCGATGAACGCCGTGCCCTCGTGGGCTTGGCCAGCGTTGAGGATGCCAGGCAGGGCCTTCTGATCGATGTCCACGCAGCGGGCGACGAACGTGGCACCACAGCCGAGCGCAAACTGCGCCGGGTCGATGGGCTGATCGATCGATCCGCCGGGGCTCGACGGGCTCGCCGTGCCGATGCGTGACGTGGGCGAGTACTGTCCCTTCGTGAGGCCATAGATTTCGTTGTTGAACAGCAGGATGTTCAAGTCCACGTTGCGACGGATGGCGTGCAGCAGGTGGTTACCACCGATGGACAGACCGTCGCCGTCGCCGGTGACCACCCATACGTCCAGCTCCGGGTTCGCCAGCTTCACGCCGGTGGCGATGGCTGGCGCGCGGCCGTGGATGGTGTGAAAGCCGTAGGTTTCCACGTAGTAGGGCAGCCGCGAGGAGCAACCGATACCGGAGACGAACACAGTGTTGACCGGATCTGCGCCGCTCTCTGCCAGCGCCCGATGCACGGCTTTCAGAATCGAATAGTCACCACACCCGGGGCACCAGCGTACCTCCTGGTCTGTGGCGAAGTCCTTCGCTGTCAGCTCAGCCACGGCTCACCTCCTGCATACGGCGTGGGGCATGGGCGGCGATGGCCGCCTTCACATCGGCCACCGCGAAAGGCTGGCCGTTCACCTGATTGAGTTGCACGGCGTCCACCAGCAGGCGGTCGCGCAGCACGGTTGCTAGCTGCCCGGTGTTGAGTTCAGGTACCAGCACCGCTTCAAACTCGGTGAGGAGCTCGCCGAGATTGCTGGGCAACGGGTTGATGTGACGCAAATGAATGTGCGCCACGCTGTAGCCTTCCGCCAGGGCATCCTTCACGGCCTGATAGATGGTGCCGTAGGTGGAGCCCCAGGCAACCACCGCAAGCCCGCCCATCACGCCTTGCTCCAGGGTCTGGTCGGGAATGTAATCTGCCACCTGGGCGAGCTTCTTTGCGCGCAGGTCGGTCATGCTCTGGTGGTTGGCAGCGTCGTAGGAGATGTTGCCGGATTGGGCGTCCTTCTCGATGCCACCTACTCGGTGCACGTAACCGGTATCGCCGGGTGCGGCCCACACGCGCGCCTGGGTTGCCGGGTTGCGCTCGAATACCGCACCAGCGCTGCCGGGGGCAGGGCGGGCGGTATCGATGGCGGCGTAGCTGTCGAAGTCCGGCAGCGGCCACAACTCCGAGGCGTTGGCGATGTAACCGTCGGTGAGCAGGAACACGGGCGTCATGTGCCGCAGAGCGATGCGCACCGCCTCGATGGCGGTATCGAACGTATCCGCCGGCGAGCGCGCGGCGACCACAGGAATCGGCGTGTCGCCGTTGCGGCCGTACACGGCCTGATACAGATCACTTTGCTCGGTCTTCGTGGGCATGCCGGTGGATGGTCCGGCGCGTTGCGAGTTGACTACCACCAGTGGCAGCTCCGTGGCGACAGCAAGTCCCA
>JAUILW010000498.1 GCA_030432795.1 Gammaproteobacteria bacterium | reverse complement strand
AAATCGAACACCCGATGGTTGTGCGCATCGACCACTTCGCCACCCTGCCCTTTATCGAGATGCTGGGCCTGAAGACGGCATTCGACGCCGCAGACGGCAGCTACTCCCTGTTGGTACCACAACGTCCGTTCTTTATGGACGTAGACCTCAAAACCCATTTCGGCGAGGTGCTCTATCACCGCGTCGGCACCAAGCAATGGACGCCTGGTGACAACACCGACGTCGCGCAAGGGTTTTTCACAGCCGACGAAATAGTCAGTGAAGGCCTGGTCGCAGCGCTCGACGAAAACCCCGAGCACATCACCGCCACCAGCCACGCATGGCGTGGGGAGCACCGCTCCGATAAACCCATCGACAGAGCTCAGCTGAGCAAGATTGCCGCCGCTCTCGAACCGCAGATGGCCGTGCACGAGGTGTTGTCGCGCCGCTGGGGCGACCGGACGCGCAGCGGTAACGCCAACAACCCGGCGCACCCGCTGTACCGCCTGCGCGCCGACGTCGTCGGCAACACGCCAGCCGACGACCTCTTTCCCGAAAGCGAAGTCAGCAGCGTCGACGGCGTGCGCTACTGGTCCCCACAGCCCTGGCCCAAGGAGAACGATCCGACGTGAGCGACGAATCTGCATCGCAGCCCACCCGAGTAGCCATCATCGGCGGCGGCTGCGCAGCTGTTACCACCGCATGGGAGCTGACCCAGCCACATCTGGGCGGCGCATTCGAAGTAACGGTGTATCAGCAGGGTTGGCGGCTCGGTGGCAAGGGTGCTTCCGGCCGGGCGGCCGATGGCCGAATCGAGGAGCATGGCCTGCACTTGTGGATGGGGCATTACGACAACGCGTTTCTACTGATGCGCCAGTGCTACGCGGAGCTGCAGCGGGACCCTGACTGGTGCCCGCTGGTGGACTGGACCGATGCCTTCAAGCCGGACCCCACCTGCGCCCTCATGGACCAGGGGCCGGATGGCGTCTGGCGCAGGATGGTGGCGCACTTCCCACCGTTCGACGGCAACCCGGGCGACCCCCGCGAAGACTGGCTGCCGCAGACCGTTACCGGCTATCTGGTACGTTCCGCGGGGCTCCTGCGCTCCCTGCTGGTATCTGCCCGCGCGATGCTCGATGAGCAGCACGCCGCTGAAGCGGACGAAACCGATCAGGACTTCTCCGACTCCGTGCTGGGTTTTGTTACCGACCTGTTGCGCTATGGTCAGCTCGCCACCTTCGGCGGCATCCTGCAGGCCGCTGCTGCGCTGGAAGCCCTGTTTTCGCTTGCGCCGTCCTTTCCACGGGAGATCGCCCAGAAGCTCATCGACGCCATGCGCGCGGGCGCGCAGTCGCTGCTGGATCCGCTGCTGGACGGCGATGCGGAGTGCCGCTATCTCTGGGAGGTCATCGACACCGTCTGCACCACCATTCGCGGCGTGGTGATATTCGGCCTGGCCACCGACCCGCGCGGCTTCGACGCGCTGGACGACTACGACACGCGCGAGTGGCTGGCACTGTGCGGCGCCTCCGAGCGCACCCTGAACAGCACCTTCGTGCGCGGCCTGTACGACCTCGCTTTCGCCTACGAAGACGGTGACTACGAGCGTCCGCGCATCGCCGCAGGCCAGGGGCTGCGTGGCGGTTTTCGCATGTTCATGGCCTACCGTGGCGCCCTGTTCTGGAAGATGCAGGGCGGCATGGGCGACGTGGTCTTTGCGCCCTTGTACGAGGCACTGAAAGCTCGCGGCGTGCGCTTCGAGTTCTTTCATCGCCTGGAAAACGTCGGCCTCGCGGACGAGGCAACCCTCGCCGAAGGCGACAGCATGCACGTGGCCAGCCTCGATTTCAGCGTGCAGGCACGCACCTGCACCGGCGGGGAGTATCAGCCGTTGGTGGACGTCAAAGGCTTGCCCTGCTGGCCGGCAGAACCGCTCTGGGAGCAGCTCGACAATGCAGAGGCGTTGCGCCAGCGCCGCTTCGAAGACATCTCCGATCGCAGCGACCAGCAGCTGCATCTCGAGGTGGGTCGCGACTTCGACCTGGTGGTGCTGGGCGTGAGCGTCGGCTCCATACCGTACGTCGCGCCGGAGATTCTCGCCCGCGACCAGCGCTGGCGCGACATGGTCACGCACCTGAAAACCGTGCAGACCCAGTGTTTCCAGGTGTGGATGAACGAAGACCTCGAAGCGCTCGGCTGGCCGCATCCTTCCGCAAATGTGTCTGGCTTTGTCGAGCCATTCGATTCCTGGGCGGACATGAGCCACCTCATCGACACGGAAGACTGGCAGGATCGCCCGCCTGCCAGCATCGTCTACTTCTGCAACGTCATGCCCACCGGGCCGCTGCCGGCTGCGGACGATGCACACCTCAAAGACCGCGAGACGGAAAAGGTGTTTGCCAACGCGGTACAGTTCCTCAATCGCGATGTCGGCCACATGTGGCCCGATGCCGTGGACGGTAACGGCAGCTTCCGCTGGGAGCTGCTGCACGCACCCGAAGGTAGCGGCGATGGTGAGGCGCGCATGCGCAGCCAGTTCTGGATCGCCAACACGAACCCCAGCGACCGCTACGTGCTGTGCCTGCCCGGCACGCCGCGCTACCGCATCTCGCCGCTGGATCGCACCTACGACAACCTCACCATCACCGGCGACTGGACCAACTGCGGCTTCAATTTCGGCTGTGTGGAAGCGGCCGTCATGTCCGGCCGTCTGGCCGCCCACGCCTGCAGCAACTCGCCTCCGCTGGAAGATATCTTTGGCTACGACCACCCCTGACGGCGACACCGTACCCAGGCCGGTTCGCTGGTTCTATGAGGCGCTGTTTGACGATGCGCTGCTGAAGGCTTTCTGGGGCGATGCCTACGCCAACTGCGGCTACTGGGACGACGGTATCGATTCGGGTCACGCCGCTGGCGACCGGCTGGTGGATGTATCGCTGCGCGGCATCGACGCGGCCG
>JAUILW010000025.1 GCA_030432795.1 Gammaproteobacteria bacterium | reverse complement strand
CTTTCATCTTTCGATAGATCGAGTACACGTGCTTCTCGCGCGCCACGACGCTGGCGCTGATGCCTTCCTGCATCAGCGAACGGGAAATGGAGCGCCGCACCTCGTCCATCAGCACCTTGCGGTTGCCTTTAGCGGCGGCCACCGCACGGCTGATGCGGTCGGCGCGTAGCGGGTACAGCGCCTGAAAGCCAAGCTCTTCGAGCTCCACCTTCATGTGGTGTATGCCTAAGCGGTTGGCGATCGGTGCATAGAAATCCAGTGTTTCACGGGCGATGCGTTTGCGCTGATCCCGGCCCATGACGCCGATGGTGCGCATGTTGTGCAGGCGGTCGGCCATCTTCACCATGATGACGCGGATGTCCCGTGCCATGGCCAACGCCATCTTCTGGAAATTCTCCGCTTGTGCCTCGGCGCGCGTCTTGAAGATCTTGGAGAGCTTGGAGACGCCATCGACCAGCTCGGCCACGTCCTGGCCGAACTCGCTGCCCAGCGTCTGCTTGCCTACGCCGGTGTCCTCGATCACGTCATGCAGAATGGCGGCCATCAGCGACTGATGATCCATGCGCATGCTGGCGAGAATCTGTGCTACGGCTAGCGGATGGGTGATGTAGGGGTGGCCGGTGCGGCGGTACTGCCCCTTGTGTGCCGCCTTCGCATAGTTGAACGCCCGCTCCACCTCGCCAATCTGTGCTTCGTCCAGATAGCTCTTCAGCAGCGTAGCTTTGAGCTGCGCAAAGGACGTCGGCGCGGCTACTTTGTCGCGACGGGCGCGGCTTGCGAGCTGGGCGACGAAGTAGGAATCGCCAGTTTGCTTGCGCGCGGAAACGGAGCGCTTCTTTTTCGTTTTACGAACGCTCTTCTGGGTGTTCTCTGCGGATGTGGGGCGCGTCGGGTCAGACGTCGCGGGCTTCGTCATCTCCTACACCGAACGAAATTTCCAACTCTTCATCGTCGGTGGTGAAATCCAGCTCGTCAAGCCTTCGATGGGAGATCAGGCCCTCGGCGATCTCGCGTAGCGCGATGACCGTGGGCTTGTCGTTTTCCTCAGGCACCATCGGCTCAGCGCCGAACGTGCGGAGCATGCGTGCGCGACGCGTGGCCAGCATGACGAGCTCGAAGCGGTTGTCGACGTGGTCAAGGCAGTCTTCGACGGTTACTCGTGCCATAGGAAAAGACTCTAGGTGCGGTAAGCGGCCGGCGAGTTTATTGAAACGTCCTTCTGGTGTCCAGCAGGTCATCGAGCCGGGACCCCAGGGCCTGTGTTTGCGGGCCGCACCGCAGGCGTTCGGCACGCACTACCGCGGTAAGGTCATCCAGGGCCGTGTCAAACTCGTCGTTGACTACCAGGTAGTCGAACTCGCCGTGGTGCGACATCTCCTCCACCGCTTGAGACAAGCGTCGTTCGATGACTTCCGGGGCGTCCTGACCGCGCCCCTTCAGCCGTTCTTCAAGGGCCGCGCGGCTCGGCGGCAGAATGAAGATGGATATGGCGTCGCTGATCAACCGGCGTACCTGCGCGGCACCCTGCCAGTCGATCTCAAGGATCAGATCCTCGCCAACGCGACGCGCCTGCTCGACGGTGGCCAAGGCCGTTCCGTAGTAGTTGCCGAATACATCCGCATGCTCAAGGAAGGCATCGTTTCGAATCATCTCCACGAACGTTTCCGTGCTGACGAAATGGTAGTTGACGCCGTCCGTCTCCTTGCTGCGCCGCGGCCGTGTGGTATGCGATACGCACACACCCAGGCCATCGACGCGTTCGATGAGCGCGCTTACCAGGGAGGTCTTACCGGCTCCGGATGGGGCGGAGACCACGAACAACAGGCCGTGGCGCGGAGTCGTCATTCGATGTTCTGAACCTGCTCGCGGATCTGCTCGATAATGACTTTCAGGTCCACTGCCCGCTGTGCGGTTTCCGCCTGGATAGACTTGGCGCCAAGCGTGTTCGCTTCGCGATTCAGCTCCTGGGTGAGAAAGTCCAGCCGTCGGCCGTGGGGGCCGGCGCCGCGCAGCGCCGCGCGGGCCTCTTTCACGTGAATGGTGAGACGGTCCAGTTCCTCGGCGATGTCTGCCTTCTGGGCGAGCAGCGCGATCTCGGCTTCAAGCCGTGCGGGATCCACATTGGCGTGCAGGTCCGCGACGCGGCTCTTCAGCCGATCCTGCAGCGTGCGGACGATGTTGTCTGCCTGATGTTGCACCGTGGCCACTTGTGCCTCGATGGCCGTCAGCCGATCGCTGAGCACTTCAGCAATCGCCTCGCCTTCCCTTGCACGATGGCCGATGAGGTCGGTAAGTGCCATCTCGAAGAGCGATTCTGCAGCCCCTAGCAGCGCTTCATCGGCCTCACCCTGGTCCATGAGCACCCCGGGCCACTTCATCAGCTCCAGCGCGCTGACACTGCCGATGTCAGGGGCGTCCCTGCGCACTTGCTCGAGGGTTGCCATCAGCTGCAGCAGCAGGGGCCGATTAACTTCGAACGCGCCGGTGGCAGCGGCTTTGTCCACGCGCAGTGTGGCATCCACTTTGCCGCGCTTGAGGTGCTTGCGCACGGCTTCGCGCAGCACCGGCTCCAGGCTGCGAAACAGGTCTGGCACGCGAAACTGCGCCTCCAGATAACGGTGGTTGACTGACCGCAGTTCCCACACCAGGTGGTAACGCTCGTGGTGCCCCTGACTACGGGCGAAGGCTGTCATACTGTGAAGCATGGAGGGATTCTAACCCCCGCCTTTCCCGCTGGCATAGGGCAGCCGGTTATAATGGCCCGTTGTATTGCAGGCGATCCATCCAAGTAATGAACTCCCAACTACAGCGGCCGAGTGGCCGCCGACCGGACGAAGCGCGAGAAGTGAGCATCACGCGCGGGTTTACCAAACACGCCGAAGGCTCCGTACTGGTAGCTTTTGGCGATACGAAGGTGCTGTGCACTGCCTTCGTAGAAGAGAACGTACCTCGCTTCCTCAAGGGCAAGGGACAGGGTTGGGTGACCGCGGAGTACGGCATGCTTCCTGGTGCCACCCATACCCGCGGAGACCGTGAAGCGGCTCGGGGCAAGCAGAGCGGGCGCACGCTGGAAATCCAGCGGCTGATCGGCAGGAGCCTGCGCGCCGCTGTGGATCTGTCAGCCATGGGCGAACGCACCATCCGGGTGGATTGCGACGTGCTGCAGGCAGACGGCGGCACCCGCACGGCCTCCATCACCGGCGGCGCCGTAGCGCTATACGATGCGCTGGCGAGCCTCTCCCTTCAGGCCGCGTTCAGCGAGTTTGTGGCATCTATATCCGTGGGTGTCTGGCGCGGAGCAGCCGTGCTGGATCTGGACTATGCGGAGGACAGCACCGCTGAAACCGATATGAACGTGGTGATGCTCGAGTCAGGCGGATATGCCGAAGTGCAGGGTACCGGTGAGGCCGGCACATTCTCGCAGACCGAGCTCGATGAGATGCTCGGGCTGGCTAGAGACGGCATCAGCCAACTCATCAGCCGCCAGCGTGAAGCCGTATTAGAGGAGCTGAAGTGACCGAGGACAAAGGCGCGTTCATTGAGCTGATGCTGGAGCAGGGCGTGCTTCAGTTCGGCCGGTTCACGCTCAAGTCCGGTCGTGAGAGCCCCTACTTCTTCAACCTCGGGAACATCGCCAGCGGCGCCTCCTTCCGACGTCTCGGTCAGGCCTACGCCGCCGCAATAGAAGCCCGGGCGCCTGCCTTCGACATGCTCTTCGGACCGGCCTACAAAGGTATACCCATTGCCACCGCCACCGCTGTAGCACTGGACCAGGATGTGCCGGTCGCGTTCAACCGCAAGGAGGCGAAAGCCCACGGTGAGGGCGGCCGGTTCATCGGCGCCCCGATCCGCGGCCGCGTGTTGATCGTCGATGATGTGCTTACCGCGGGCACAGCAGTGCTCGAAGCCAAGGGCATGATCGAAGATGCCGGTGCCGAGGTGGCGGGTGTGGTCATCGCTCTGGATCGTAAGGAAAGAGTTGATGGCGGTGAGTTGTCGGCCGTGCAACGCATGCATAGCGAGTATGGGATTGAGGTAGTCAGCATCGTCGAGCTCGAAGATGTGATTGAGTACCTTGACTCGAGTGACAACGCTGCTGAAGATCGAGTGAACGCTATCGAAGCAATACGCGCCTATCGTCAACGGTATTGCGTGGTCTGAAACATGTCTAGATTCCGCGCTGCAATGGTTTTGACCACACTGCTTCTTGCAGCGGGCAGCGTACACTCGGCGTATTTGTATCGCTTCACCAATGCAGACGGAAAGACGGAAATTGCCAGCGCCATACCCAATGACAGGGTGGTGCACGGCTACGATGTGATCGATACCAGCGGACGGGTCATCCGCCGGGTCGCGCCGGAGCTCTCGCCCGAAGCGCAGGAGCGTAAACGGATCGAGCAGGCACGAATCGCGGCTTGCCAGGACGCCTTGCGGCGGGTGCAGGCCCTGTACCAGTACGAGTCCGAGATTGATCACGCAAAGTCGAAAGCGCTGGATGCATTGGCTGTGGCTATCGACAACGAGCGTGCAAACCTCGCGCATGTGCGCGGCCAACATGCAGACCTTCTACAGCAGGCGGCACGCATGGAGCGCTCTGGCAACTCGCTGTCATCGGTGGTCATACAGAACATCGAACGTGCGGCGGCTCAGGTGAGAGTGCTGGAAGAGACCATCAAGCAACGATCCGGCGAGCGTGAAGACATTGAGCGTCGTTTCGAAGATGAGCGCGAGGTCTTTCTGCTGGGTAGCTGTAGCTAGCGCATTTTGAGACGACGCCTCCGCGCGTCGGTCAGAACAAGCCCCGTGCCAGCACGTCCCACTGTGTGTCCCAATCCGCCGTGGGAGGCGTTTTGAATTCACTGCGCACGAACTGATTGATGCGCCCCTCCACGGCTGCCATCAACAGATTGGCGCCGGGCCCCGCAGGCACGCGGGGGATCTCCGTACGCTGGGCCTGATGATCACGCAGAGATTGCCGCAGGTGGGTTTCCAGGCGGTCGAACACCTGGCGCATGCGCGCTCGCAACTTCTCGGACTCACCCTGCAGCGCATCTCCCACGAACAATCGCGCAAAACCCGGGTTGTGCTCAGCAAACGAGAGCACCAGCAGGAGAATGGACCTGCACTGTTGCATGGGCGCACCGGCACCTTCGCCTTTCTGGATGCGATTGATGCGTGTGAAAAGGCTTTCTTCCACGAACTCGATGAGCGCCTCGATCATCTTCGCTTTACTGGGGAAGTGACGGTACAGGGCTGCTTCAGAGACGCCTACGTGCTCTGCGAGCTTGGCGGTGGTGATACGCGAGCCGGGCTGCGTTTCGAGCATCAGCGCGAACGCTTCGAGAATCTGCTGCTTGCGGTTGGAACGTGGTCGCATCAGCTGATCTTCGTGCCTACACCGCTGTCGGTGAATATCTCCAACAGCAGGGCGTGCGGCACGGTGCCATCGATGATCTGCACGCTGCCGACGCCGCCGGCCAGTGCCTCCAGGGCGCACTCGATTTTTGGCAGCATACCGCTGGAGATGGTGCCGTCGCTGATCAGTTGCTCGACCTGCTGTTTGCTCAGCTCCTCAATCGTTTGCTTCTGCGCATCCAGCACCCCTGGAGTATTGGTCATGAGGATGAGCTTCTCGGCGTGCAGATACTCTGCCACCTTACCGGCCACGGTGTCGGCGTTGATGTTGTATGACTCGCCATCGGGACCGGCGCCCACCGGTGCGATCACCGGTATGAAGCCCGACTCGGTGAGTTTGGTGACCACGTCGGTGTTGATTTTGACAACTTCGCCCACGTGGCCGATGTCGATGATCTCGGGCGCGGCGTGCTCAGCACTGGCCTGTTGTACTTTTAGCCGTCGCGCCTCGATCAGATTGCCGTCTTTGCCGGTGATACCCACGGCACGGCCGCCATGCTGGTTGAGCAGTGTCACGATTTCCTGATTGACCAGGCCGCCGAGCACCATCTGCACGACATCCATGGTTTCGGCATCCGTCACACGCAACCCGTTGACGAACTTCGACTCGATATTCAGCCGCTCGAGCAGTTCGCCGATCTGCGGGCCGCCACCATGTACGACGATGGGGTTCAGACCGACGAGTTTGAGCAGCACCACGTCCTGGGCGAAACGCTCCTGAAGGGCTTCGTCCACCATGGCATTGCCGCCGTACTTGACGACGACGGTGCAACCTTGAAACTTGCGAATGTAAGGCAGCGCCTCGTTGAGAACGCGTGAGACGGTGCGAGCGTGATTGGGGTCGAGTGTCATGGTTTAGAACTTCAGATTGCTATCAATGTTCGCTAGTTGCTGTTTGAAGACGTCCTGTATGCGTGCCAGTGCGGTCTGTCCGTCCGCTTCGAAACGCAAGCTCAGCACGGGGCTCGTGTTGGAGGGCCGAATCAACCCCCAGCCGTCGGCGTAGTCCACACGCAAGCCGTCGATGGTCGTGAGTGTGCCGTCGCCGAAGTCAGCAGTCTGGGCAAGCTCGCGCATCACCTCGAACTTGCGCTCCTCCGTGGTGTTGATCTTCAGCTCAGGCGTGGTGAACGTCACCGGGAACTGCGCGAATAGATCGTCCACCCGCTGGCTTTCGGCGCTGATGATTTCCAGCAGTCTCGCTGCTGAATACAGCGCATCGTCGAAGCCGTACCAGCGCTCGCCGAAACAGATGTGGCCGCTGAACTCGCCGCCCAGAAGCGCGCCGGTTTCCTTCATCTTCGCTTTGATGTGCGAGTGCCCTGTCTTCCACATGATGGGCCGGCCGCCGTACTCGCTGATGAGCGTGTTCAGGTGCCGCGAGCACTTGACGTCATAGATGATGTCGGCACCTGGGTTGCGGCCGACGATATCCTGGCTGAAGAGCATCATCAGTTTGTCCGGCCAGATGATCTCGCCCTGGTTGGTGACCACGCCAAGCCGATCACCGTCGCCGTCGAACGCGAGCCCGAGGTCGGCGTGCTCGGCCTGCACCACGGTGATCAGGTCTTCGAGATTGTGCGGTTCTGCCGGATCCGGGTGATGGTTGGGAAAAGTGCCGTCCACGTCGCAGTAGAGTGGTATCACCTCACAACCCAGCTCTTCGATGAGACGGGGGGCGACGGCACCGGCTACGCCATTGCCGCAGTCAATGACCACCTTCAGCGGCTGGGCCAATGCCACGTCAGTGACAACCCGCTCCACGTAACGGTCATCAATCGGCACGGTATCGGCAGAGCCTTCGCCCTCGGAAAGGTCGTTGTCCAGTAGGCGCCGGTAAAGCTGCTGGATGCGATCCTCCGCAAGCGTAACGCCGCCGATCATCATCTTCAGGCCGTTGTACTCGGGCGGGTTGTGGCTGCCAGTGATCATGATGCCCGTGCCGGTATCAAGTTCGTAGGTGGCGTAGTAGAGGAGGGGCGTTGGCACTTGTCCGATGTCGATGGTATCGGCGCCGCCTTCGTTCAGCCCGCGCACAAGCGCATCGCGCAATCCCGGGCTCGACAGGCGGCCGTCGCGACCGATGGCAACGCGGGGCTGGTTTTCAGACAGCGACTGGGCTGCGAATGCGCGACCAATCCAGTAGACGACTTCCTCGGTGAGGTTGGTATCGGTGATCCCGCGAATGTCGTAGGCGCGAAAGATGTTCGGATCGAGTTTCAAACCAAGCTCCACCGGGCCGACGTTCTCATGCACTTCGATGCCGAAGTTATCGTCTTTGGGTGGAGCGGCCTTGCTTGGCTGCACGTCGAGAAAGTCATCGTCTACCTCCAGTTCTTCATCGACTACCGGTTTTGCGACCGGTGCGGGTTTTGCCTTGGCCCTGGGTGCCGGCACGGCGGCTACCGGAGCCTGTTCCGCTTGCTGGGCTTCCGTGCTCGCGAGTTCAACCGCGACGCGTTGCACGCTGTCCAACGAGTACTTCTCGAGCTGAGCTTTTCGGCCGCGTATCCGCTTTGCTGCAAACTGTCCCAGGGACTCGAGATCTTCGTTGAGCTTTCGGAACAGGCGTGAAAAGCCCAGGTAGATGCTGGCGAGCACGACGCCGATGCACACGACGAAAGGTGTCAGCAAGCCGGCCACGCTGATCAGCTCAGGTAACGTGTCGGGGTTGGGGTCGAAGTGCAGTGTCCAGTGGGGGGCGGCGAGCGCGGTGCTTCTGCGGTGTTCGGCAGCGCCGTTCACGCCCCAGGTGAGGACTGTGGATGGTTCGGCGCCGGCAAAGCGCTGTTCGATCTGCATGGAGCCAACCCGCGATGATAGTGACTCGAGCGCATCGAGAAAGTAGGCCTGATCGAGTACGGTAAACAGCACACCCACAACGCGGCCCTGGCTCGTCACCGGTGCCGCGGCGTAAAGCAGGGTGCGTTGGCTCACGGAGGCTTCGGGGCCCGCAAAAGGGCTCGATTCTGCGGCTCGAATCACTTCGAGTGCCGCGAACGTAATGGGTACCTCAGCGGACAGATCCACCTCGGCGAAGCCTTTGCGGAAAAGCGCCATGCGCCGGGCGCCTGCCATGTGGGATAGCAGTCGCGCTTCGCTGCTGCGAATCAACTCAGCATCTTCGCTGAGCAATGCCTGCACCGTGTCCCTGGCAGACGCCATCCGCTGCAGTTGATTGGAGAGATCGCGGATGCGGCCATCGAACAGGGCGACCAACGCCTGATGGTTTGCGTCGATGACGGCCTCGCGCTGCCGCTCGCCGGGTTGAATTCCCAACGACCAGGCAACAACAGCAAAGGCGATGATCACGCCAACGAGCGCCAGGCCGCCGGCGAGCATGGCGTGCGGGAGAAGGTCACGGTTCGCAGCGGCGGCGCCGCCGGGAGCTGAATCGGCCAACTTCTTATCCTTGAATTGGAGTGTGGTTCTTCTGGAAACGCAGCGCTGCGTGCTGCTTATCCCTGCCCTGATAGATGCCTATGGTATCGGCGGTACAAGCGCCATGCTACCTACTGAGGCGCACTTTCGGGGTTTGTGGGTGCTAACTGACTATCCAATAGATCCGCGATGGCTGAGATCAACGCCCGGGCGAGTGCATCCTTGCTCTGCTTGTGCAGCACGACCTCTTCGTGCGCTGAGATGATGGTGGCTGCGTTGTCGTTGCTGTTGAATCCGATGCCGGGTAGAGACACGTCGTTGACCACAATGAGGTCCAGGCCCTTACGTACCCTTTTGTCCCGAGCGTGCTGCAGAGCGTCGTTGGTTTCTGCGGCGAAACCCACCACCACCTGAGGTCTTCGGTCGCTGCGCGCCACACTGTGGATGATGTCCGGGTTCATCTGCATGTCGATGCGCATGTCGCCGGTTTTTTCGCGCTTGATCTTGCGGTCATGCTGCTGGGCTGGCCGATAGTCGGCTACCGCTGCGACGCCGATGAATACATCGCTCCCCGGAGCTGCGGCCTGGCTTGCCGCAAGCATGTCTCGAGCGCTTTCCACGGCCACGAACTCCATGCCCGGCGGTTTTGCGAGTGCGGTGGGACCGCTGATGAGAACCACCTCAGCGCCTGCGTCGCGGGCGGCGGCGGCAATCGCGTACCCCTGTTTGCCAGAGCTGTGATTGGAGATGTAGCGCACCGGGTCGATGGCTTCCCGCGTTGGCCCAGCGGTGATGACGACGCGTCGGCCGGCCAGTCGTTGGGGCGCAAAGCTTTCGATGAGGCTGCGCACGATTGCTTCTGGCTCGGACATGCGCCCTTCGCCGACGTCGCCGCACGCCTGCTCGCCGCTTTCCGGGCCGATGACCCGGCATCCCGCGTCGATCAGCTGGGTGAGATTACGTTGTACTGAAGGATGTGCCCACATCTGCTGGTTCATGGCGGGCGCCACGAAAAGACTTGCCGGCGTCGCTAGCGCCAGTGTCGTGAGCAGATCATCCGCCAGCCCCATCGCCAGTCGAGCGAGGGTGTGTGCGGTAGCCGGAGCGATGAGCAGCGCATCTGCCCAACGGGCCAACTCTATGTGGCCCATGGCGGATTCGGCCTCGATATCAAACGTTTCCAGGCGTGGCGGGCGGCCGCTGAGCGCAGCCAGGGTCGTGGGCGTGACGAATTCCAGGGCGCTCCGGGTGAGCACGGTCTGCACCTGCGCGCCGGCTTGTACGAGCTGGCGCACAAGCAGCGGCGTCTTATAGGCTGCAATGCCGCCGCTGATGCCCAGTAGGATGTTTTTCCCTGCCAATGCCATCTGGTTCGAATGTGCCTGTACGCAACGCCGGTCGTGGCGGATGCCGCGAAGATACCACTCGTTACGGGCGGCCTAAAGCGAGCGGGTCACAGGAATCCGGCCCGCGGGAGTGGTTATTGCAGGGCGAAACCTCTGGCCTCAGCGATGTGGATCTTCTGGCTGTGTGCCTGCGCACCGGCCACCAGGGTGTGGGGGTTGGCGAGCTGGCGCGCAGGCTCGTTGAGCGTTTTGGCTCCCTGCGTCAGGTGTTGCAGGCGCCCGAAGCGGTGCTGATGGAGCAGCCCGGGCTCGGTGCGGCGAAGGTGGCCGCCCTCAAAGCGGTGATGGCCATCGCCGAACGGGTGGTGGCGGAAGAGCTGGCGGACGCTCCGGTGTTCTCGACGTCACTTGCGGTGCAGCGGTTTTTGAGGGTGAAGCTGGCACCGCTGACTCGGGAGGTGTTTGCCTGCCTGATGCTCGATACGCGCCATCGGCTGCTGCGCTTTGAAGTGCTATTCCAGGGCACGATCGACAGCGCCAGCGTGCACCCCCGTGAGTTGATTCGCCGGTGCCTGGACACCAACGCTGCTGCGGTGATTCTGGCGCACAATCACCCCTCAGGTGTGGCCGAGCCGAGCCTGTCGGACATTGCGCTGACTGAGCGGCTGCAACCGCTCCTGCGAGAGGTTGGCGTGCGGCTGCTGGATCACCTGGTAGTGGGACGCGGACAGGAAGTATCGATGGCTGCACGTGGTTTGATACAGCCTTGAGCGGGCCTGGTTACAGCCTTGAGCGGGCTTTTGTACAGCCCTGATTTTGACCTCGGCGTGCCGCTAGTGTATAAACGCGCTCCTTTTTTCTCAGGCCCAGCCGATGTCTCAGGTTTGCCAAGTCACCGGAAAGCGCCCGATGTCGGGCAACAACGTGAGCCACGCTCAGAACAAGACGCGCCGGCGCTTCTCGCCCAATCTGCACAGCAAGCGCTTCTGGGTGGATTCCGAACGCCGTTTCGTCAAGCTGCGCGTTTCCGCCAAGGGCATGCGCATCATCGATAAAAAAGGTATCGACACCGTGCTCGCTGAGCTGCGCGCGCGCGGCACCAAGGTATAAGGAGCGTCAAAGTGCGTGACAAGATCAAGCTGGTTTCCAGCGCTGGCACCGGCCATTACTACACCACCGACAAGAACAAGCGTACGACGCCTGACAAGCTGCAGATGAAGAAGTACGACCCTGTGGTACGCAAGCACGTGCTCTACACAGAAGCCAAGATCAAGTAGCGGCCCTCCCACCTGCCCGAACTCCCTGAAGTCGAAACCACCCGCCGGGGCATAGAACCCTGGGTGAGGGGCGCGCGCTTCAACGGCTGGGTGGTCCGCAATCCGTCGTTGCGCTGGCCGGTGGATATCCCAGAGCATCTGGCGGGCGGCGAGGTGCTCGGGGTCGGTAGACGTGCCAAGTACCTGCTGCTGGAGTTTCAGTCCGGCACACTCATTCTCCACCTCGGTATGTCCGGTAGCCTGCGGCTGACCGAGGAAGGCGCCGCTTATCGCACCCACGACCATGTGATTATCAGCCTGTCGTCTGGCCGCAGCTTGCGGCTCAACGACCCGCGCCGGTTTGGCTGCGTCCTGTTTCAGCCGGGCGATGCTTCGCAACACAAGCTGCTACGTAACCTGGGGGTAGAGCCGCTCGGTAACGAGTTTTCCGGCGCGGTCCTGCATAGCGCAGCCCGTGGCAGGCGTGTGGCGGTGAAGAATCTGCTTATGGACGGCCGAGTGGTCGTGGGTGTCGGCAACATCTACGCAAGCGAGGCACTGTTCCGAGCGGGCATTCGTCCGGCGATCGCCGCTGGCCGCGTGCCCGCGTACGCCTACGACCGGCTGGCCGACGCGGTACGCGAGGTGCTGGCCTATGCGGTCAACCGTGGAGGCACGACGCTGCGCGATTTCCTCGATCCGGATGGTCAGCCGGGCTACTTTGCCCAGGAGCTTGCGGTGTACGGGCGCACCGGTGCACCCTGCCGCGTCTGCGATACGCCGATCAAGTCCCTGGTTCTCGGAGGACGTAGCACTTTCTACTGCCCGAAATGCCAACGTTCACAGGGATTTAGGTGAATTTCGTGATAATCTTCCAAAGACTTCAACACGGAGTACGGAGCCATGGACCTCTCCAGATCCTGTCGCGCGCTGACGCTTGGCGCGTTTCTCGCTTTTCTCCTGGTAACGCCGGCCTACGCGGCAGATGAGGACGAACCCACGGCAATGGCCATGGCGGGAGACCTGTTGATTGCCCGTCCGGGCGGCATCATTCTCACGACGCTGGGCGCTGCTGCATTCGTGGTGAGCCTGCCCTTCAGTGCGGCCGGTGGCAACGTAAGCAAGGCAGCGGAGCACCTGGTGATCAAACCGGCGAAGACGACCTTCGTGCGGTGCCTGGGCTGTACTTCAATCGGTCGCTATCAGGACCCGGACCGATAAGCGTTGGCCACGGAGGGGTGCACAAACTTCGCAATGTCCCCTCCGAGGGCCGCAATTTCGCGCACCAGTGAGCTCGAAATGAAGCTGGTGTGCGTGGAAGTGGGCAGAAACACGTACTCGATTTCCGGATCCAGTGACTGGTTCATCTCGGCCATCTGAAATTCGTAGTCGAAGTCCATCATGTTGCGCAGACCGCGCAGGATGAAGCGCGCGTCTTTGCTGCGAACGTAGTCAACGAGCAGGGTATTGAACCCTTCCACCGACACGCGATCTCCGTACTCTGCCAGCACCTCTTCGCACATGGCCACCCGGTCTGCGAGATCGACCTTCGGGTCTTTTGCAGCGGATGTGCCTATCGCGACGATGACATGGTCGAACAGGCTCAGCGCCCGCCGTACCAGGTCCGTGTGACCATTGGTAATGGGATTGAAGGATCCTGGGTACACGACCGTGCGCATGGGCTTTTGTGCTGCCTTTCGCCAAAGGGGAGGCGGATAGTAGTGCAGAAACTAGCCCGATTCCAAATTCGCGAGCCCGTACCAGGCGTCGCCCGCGCGTTGCTGCTTGTGGGCCACGAGCCCAGTGGGGAGCATTGGCGGCTCGTGCGCCTCCCAGTACACCGTGGCTTCAGGCGCCAGATGCGGGAGCAGTGCGGTCAGCGTCTTGTCGAGCAGCGGCGAGCGGAATGGGGGATCGAGAAAGACCAGATCCCATAGTGAGTGCTCACTTCGAAGAAAGCGGCCGGCTTCGGTGCAAGCCACGCGCGTGTTCGAGGCGCCGAGTTCCAGTGCGTTGGCTCGCAATGCGTTGCAGGCAAGGCGGTCTTTCTCCACAAACTGTACGAAGTCGGCGCCCCGGGACGCAGCTTCAAAGCCCAACGCGCCGCTTCCGGCGAACAGGTCCAGGCACCTTTGCCCTCCAAGATCACTACCGAGCCAGTTGAACAGGGTCTCTCTTGCGCGGCCGAGGGTGGGGCGAAGTTGCGGTCGGTCGGTGAAGCGGAGCTTTCGCCCTCTCCACTTACCGCTGATAATGCGCAACTCGTTTTTGGCCATGCACGAAATAGTGAGTGAAGGAGAAGTAAAAAACGAGGGCGGCTTCTGGAAGCGTTTGCGCTCCGGGCTGTCCAAGACGCGGGATGCTCTGGGCACCGGTGTGGGCAATCTCCTGCTCGGCGAGAAGGAGATCGATGAGGATGTGCTCGAAGACCTCGAAACTGCACTTCTTCTTACCGACGTTGGCGTGGAAGCGACCACGGACATCATGGACGACCTGGCAGCGCGGGTGCAGCGACGGGAGCTGAACAATACCCGGGCCTTGCACGGTGCGTTGGGGCGGCTCCTCACGCAGCGCCTCGAGGTGCATGTGAAGCCGTTTCAGGTTGACCGTCAGGCGAAGCCGTACGTGATCTTCTTTGTTGGCGTGAATGGCGTGGGTAAGACCACGACGATTGGTAAGCTCGCGAAGCGGCTTCAGGGTGACGGATTGAGCGTCATGCTGGCCGCCGGAGATACCTTTCGCGCGGCGGCGGTAGAGCAGCTGCAGGTCTGGGGCGAACGCAACGGCGTGTCGGTGATTGCCCAGAGTCAGGGCTCAGATTCCGCCTCGGTGGTTTACGATGCGGTGCAGGCTGCGGCCGCCCGCGGTGTGGACGTGCTGCTGGCAGACACGGCAGGTCGCCTGCAGGCGAAGACCAACCTGATGGAGGAACTTCGCAAGATAAGCAGGGTGGTGTCGCGTTTTGACGACAAGGCGCCGCATGAAGTGCTGCTCGTGCTCGACGCGGGTGTGGGACAGAATGCGCTCAGCCAGGTGAAGGAGTTCCATGCGGCGGTGCCGCTCACGGGCTTGATAGTTACCAAACTCGATGGCACGGCCAAGGCCGGGGTGCTGTTTGCCGTCGCTCAGCAGACGGAGCTGCCGATCTACTTCATCGGTGTTGGCGAAGGGGTGGAAGATCTGCGGCCGTTCGAGGCGCAGCCTTTCGTCGACGCGCTGCTTGCCCAGGCAACGGAGGACGATCGCTAACTCATGGGCCATATCGAGATGCACGGTGTCACCAAGCGCTTCTCCAGCGGACAGGAAGCGCTCAAAGAGGTGGATGTGTCGTTCGAGGCAGGCTCCATGTGCTTTCTGACCGGCCATTCTGGTGCGGGTAAGAGCACTTTTCTAAAGCTCCTTCTGCGGCTGGACACGCCGACGCGCGGGCAAATTCTGGTGAACGGCAAAAACGTCACCAACCTGAAGAAATCACGGTTGCCTTTTTACCGGCGCAACATTGGTGCGGTGTTCCAGGATCATCACCTGCTGGCGGGCCGCAGTGTGTTCGACAATGTCGCAGTGCCCTTGCGGGTGATTGGCATGCGCGAACGCGACGTTGGCCGGCGCGTGCGCGCGGCGCTTTCGCGGGTGTCTCTGCTGGAGAAGGAGCGTTTGCTGCCAACGCACCTCTCTACCGGAGAGCAGCAACGGGTGGGTATTGCCCGTGCAGTGGTGAACCGGCCGAAGATACTCTTGGCTGACGAGCCCACGGGTAACCTCGATCCTGAGTTGTCCCGCGACATCATGGCGCTGTTTGAGCAGTTCAATCAGGTAGGTACTACGGTGATCGTCGCAAGCCACGACCGGGAACTGATAGAAGGTATGGGCAAGCGCATCATCGAGTTGTCCGGGGGCCGAGTGGTACGCGACCGCCTGCTGGACAGCGAGGTGCTGGTCGATGAGCCTGCAGATCTGATGGGTAGCGATGTCGCGTAAGGATGATCCGTTTGCGGAGGAGGGCCGCAGCGGCCTCGCAGGCTGGGTTCGCGACCACGGTCGGGTGGTACGCGAGGCCATGCACCATATCAGTGCGCGTCTGGTAACCAGCCTCATCGTCTGGTTGCTGGTGGGAATCGCGCTCGCCTTGCCGGCAGGCTTGTACCTGTTACAACTCAATCTGGCGGATGTTGGTTCCGATTGGGACGGCCGGCCGGGGCTTTCGGTGTACTTCAAGGTAGACACTCCGGAATCAGAGTTACGAGAGCTGGCGCAGCTGCTCCGATCGGAACCGCAGGTGCAGGAGGTCGAAGAAACAAGCTCTACGCAAGCACTGGCAGCGTTTCACGCGCATACCGGTTTAAGCGACGCGCTGGACCTGTTGGAGGAGAACCCGCTGCCCGCGTCTTTGCGCGCCATGCTGGTGTCCGGTGCTACGGTGCCCGACCTCGAACGCCTTGCCGCGATCGCCGGCGAAGCTGAAGGGGTTCAGGAGGTGGTGGTGGAGAAGACCTGGCTCGAACGGGTGTCAGACATCACCACCGTGGTGAGCAGGCTGAGCGGGGTACTCGCCGTGCTGTTCGGCGTCGGCGCGCTGTTAGTCACCGCCACGTCAGTGCGTTTGGCCATCGAAGCGCGCTTGGAGGAACTCAAAGTGCAGAC
>JAUILW010000497.1 GCA_030432795.1 Gammaproteobacteria bacterium | reverse complement strand
CTCTTGCTGGTTAACAAGCATATAGAAAGTATAGTGGCTATGTTATAGTGTGTCAATGGTGTTCAAATATCGGTGGAGATGGGGAGGAGAACGGTTAGCCGGCGCCGCACTTACCCACAGCCCAACGTCGCTTAGCGTTGGAGGGCTGACTCGTTGGGATGTGGATAAGTGCTTCTAGCGAGCAAACCACTTAGCCCATCCCCACACCCACCACAGCAACACCCTATCTCCCCCAACCACCCGCCGGGGTTTTGGTGTCAAGGGCGTAGAGCGCAGCGTCCCTTGACACCAGAACCCCGGCAACCACCCTGACAGCAGGGATCGCCCCCAAGGGCGAACCCTGCTCCCGGCGAGGGCGGGGTCCGGGGCAGAGCCCCGGCACTCAAACCCCGGCACCCAACCAATCCTCCAATCCCCTCCCAGACCGTTCCCTCCTCTTCCCCCTCTTCCTCCCCTTCCCTCCCCTCCCCAAAAAATCGCATACAATCCGCGCCTCACTTTTCCACGGAGCATCCCCATGCAGGACGTCTACATCATCGAAGCGGCGCGCAGCCCCATCGGCAAGCGCGGCAAAGGCCTGGCCGGCCTCCTCCCCGCCGACCTGCTCGGCAAAGTCCAGGTCGCCGCCCTCGAACGCGCTGGTGTCGATCCGGCCAACGTCGGCCAGGTGATCGGCGGCTGCGTGTCGCAGATCAACCAGCAGTCCTTCAACATCGCCCGCGTTGCCTGGCTGTCCATGGGCCTGCCCGAAGAAGTAGCAGCTACCACCGTCGACTCGCAGTGTGGCTCCAGCCAGCAGGCGACCAGCCTGGGCGCGGCCATGGTTGCTTCCGGCATGGAAGACATCGTCATGGCGTGCGGCGTGGAGATGATGTCCCGCGTGCCGCTGGGTTCGAACATGGCAGGCGGAGCGCCCATGGGCGACAGCTACATGTCGCACTACCAGCCCACGTCTCAGTTCCAGGGTGCTGCGATGATCGCTGAGGAATATCAGCTCACCCGCCAGGATCTGGATGCATTCGGCCTTGCCAGCCAGCAGAAGGCAATTCGCGCCTGGGAAGAAGATCGTTTCGCCCGGGAGATCGTGCCGGTCGAGGCGCCGGTGCTGGGTGAAGACGGCCAGCCCACGGGAGAGACCCGAGTGATCGACCGCGACGAAGGTCTGCGCGCGACCACGCTGGACGCCCTCGCAGGCCTCGCCCCGGTACCCGGCCAGGAGTTTCATACGGCCGGTACCAGCTCGCAGGTGTCCGATGGCGCCGCTGTGGTGATACTCGCCAACCAGAATGCCGTGGATAAGTACGGCCTCAAGCCCCGCGCGCGCATCCGCTCCACCACGCTGGTGGGCTGCGACCCGGTCACCATGCTCAAGGGCCCCATCCCCGCCAGCGAGAAAGTGCTTTCACAGACGGGCCTGTCCGTGGACGACATCGACCTGTTCGAAGTGAACGAAGCCTTCGCATCGGTGGTGCTGGCGTGGCAGAAGGCAGTAGGCGCAGATCCGGCCAAGGTCAACGTTAACGGCGGCGCCATCGCTTTGGGCCACCCTACGGGCTCTACGGGTGCACGCCTGATCACCACGGCCCTGCATGAACTCGAGCGCAGTGGCGGACGCTACGGCCTCATCGCCATGTGCTGCGGCGGCGGGCTCGGCACGGGGACCATCATCGAACGGATCTGATGGAACGGGCGAGCCTTTGGCGTCGCCTCGGGGCGATGCTGTACGACGCCATGATCGTGGTCGCCATCTGGATGGCGACCACGTTCCTGCTGGTGATGGCGTTCAACACCGAGTTCACGGGCTTCTGGTGGCAGTCCTTCCTGTTCGTGGAGTGGTTTGCCTTCTTCATCTACTTCTGGTGCAACGACGGCCAGACCGTCGGCATGATGGCCTGGCGGCTGCGCGTGGTGTCGGACGATGGGACAGCGCTCTCCGTCACCCAGGCCACCACCCGCTTCGCCGCAGGTCTACTCTCCGCGGCGTGTCTGGGCCTCGGCTACCTTTGGGCCCTAGTGGAGCCCATGGGGCGCAGCTGGGGCGACCTCATGAGCGGCTCGCACGTTGTGGTAGAGCCGAAACGCAGCTGATTCAGGGTTGATCTCTACGCCATCCGGTTGACATAGCGCGACTGGGAGAATACAAGAGTGCCGGTCACCAGCCAGCTGGTGTTTTCGTGTACACAATTCTTGGGGAGATTCCATGACGAAGCCATGTGCTCGCATGTTGGGTGCTGTCGCACCCGGCGCAATACTACCCATTCTGTTCGCACTCACTCCCACCGCCATCGCACCGTCGGCGCACGCCGCGCAACGCGATACGTCGGGCGTCATCGAGGAGGTGGTGGTCACCTCCCGGCGCAGGGATGAGGGCCAGCAGGATGTACCGCTGTCCGTTACCGCATTCAACGCTGAAGCCATCGAGCAGCTGAAGCCCACGACCCTGCGTGACTTCGACGGCCTGGCACCGAACCTGTACGTTGGTATGAACACCGCCGGCCCCGGCGCCAGCGCACTGTTCATTCGCGGTGTGGGTTATGCCGACATCGAAAAATCGCAAACACCGCAGGTCGGTGTGATCGTCGACGGTGTGCAGATCGGCTCCTCAACCGGTCAGCTGATTGACGTGTTCGATGTGGAGAGCATCGAAGTCAACCGCGGCCCGCAGGGCGTGTTCTTCGGTAAGAACACCATCGGCGGCAACATCGTCGTCAACCGCGTGCGGCCCACCACCGAGAAATTCGGTGTCAAGGCGAGCGCTGAGGTCGGCCGTTACAACGCACGCACGTTCAAGGCGCGTGTCAACGTACCGCTGGGTGATACGCTGGCGCTGAAAGTAGGCGCTATCGAGCGTGATCGCGAAGGCTACTACACCAACCTTCCCTCGGGCAGCGACCGGGGCGCGGTGGACTTCTCCTCGCAAACCGTCGCGTTGCGCTTCCAGCCCA
>JAUILW010000024.1 GCA_030432795.1 Gammaproteobacteria bacterium | reverse complement strand
GTGGAAGGTGAGGTGGACGACGATGCCCCCACCCATCTGCATCGCGTGGGTGCGGTTGTCATCAACGTCAGCGATCTGCAGCGATCCCTGAGCTGGTACCGGATGTTCGGCTACGAGCGCAGCGCCGGTATCGCTGCAACGGAGTCACTGGCAGTAGCCGAGGCCATGGGTTTCGACACCCCGTTCGAGGTGCGGGGTGCGGTACTCACGCACCGGGAGGACGGCTCTCAGATCGAGTTGGTGGAGTGGCTCGAGCCGTACGACGCCACGCCACCCTACCCCATCCCGATCAACCACCTCGGGATTCACCGCATGGCGTTTACCAGCGGCGACATCGAAGGGGATGTGGCGCAGCTTCGCGCCCAGGGGGTAGAAATGATCAGCCCGATCACACCCTGCTGCTCGGGTCCCGATGCCTGGGGCGGCATCGTCGCGTTCTACGACCCCGACGGCACCATCATGGAGCTGGCGGAGATGCCTTTCATGACGTGGCTCACGCGGTTCATGAATCTGTTCAACTGACCGCTTGGGAACGTCGAACGGGTCGATGTCCGGCTTCAGCACTGCCTATGCGCGCTTCGGATCGCCGCCGATCATCTCGGCATCAGACAGTTTCTACGCCTTACGGTCAAATGTAAGCAATGGTCCTCTACCAGCCATTGTTCCGACGCTGGCGTGAAGACAATCAGCAAATTCAACTGATGATTCATCAAACAGGTGCAGCGCCAATTCCACCGACGCCTCATCTTGAAACTCCAGTTCTTCGGTTTCCAGGAGGCTGATCAATGCTCTGACGATCTCTGACCTGCTGAACTGATACTGAGTGCGCAGCACCCATTC
This sequence comes from Gammaproteobacteria bacterium, assembly GCA_030432795.1. GTDB lineage: Bacteria > Pseudomonadota > Gammaproteobacteria > Pseudomonadales > Azotimanducaceae > SYFY01. The sequence continues at coordinate 15,252 of JAUILW010000024.1, read as the reverse complement.
AAGCTCAATCGTCACTGTCAACGGCACAAAGACCAACGCACCAGTGTCCGCCTCCTGCATGAGGCGAGTGACGGCTGCATCAGCCTGAGCCTTGTCATCTTCGGTGAGAACTCGAACAAGAACGTTCGTATCAACCGTTGCCATCTACAGTCAATGGAAACCAAGTTTGTCGGTGGGTACTCGCCGCTTCGTGCGGCGCTTCAGGCTCCCAACCACTTCTTTAACGGATCTGGTCTTCGCCCGCATCACCGTAGTCCCGTTAGGAAGTATCGTAAATACGACACGGTCCTGGGATTGCAGCCCCATCGCTCTGCGAATCTCCACGGGAATGGTGATCTGCCCTTTGCTTGTGACCGCCGCCTCAGCCATCAGCGTCTTCCTTACAAAACGTGATTAGTAAGGATAGCAGAACGCACAATGCACGCAATGTTCATAGAGAGGCTGTAGTACAGCTCCTGTGATGAGCAATCCTTCTGATCCTGCACCCATGAGCCGTTTCTTTCAGGCTGGCGCTGAGATGCGTGCCCGGTACGCACTCAGCCCGCTACCGAGCAACACCGCCGACAGCGGCGCCACCAGCGCAGACACCAGCGCGAGTGAATCCGCCACGCGTGCAGGATCCGCGAACACGTAGTCTGTGGTGCTGGCCACCAGCGTGGGGCCAAAGCCAAGGCCGATGACATTGGTTGCCACAACGTAGAGCCCCGCCAGCACCCCGCGCATGGCGCTTGGCGTTACCGTCTGCACCGCAAACGTCATCAGCGCGAGCGGCAGCGTGACGAAAAAGCTGGCGGCGCCGATGACTACCAGCGCGCCGGCGCCGGTACTCTGCAGCGGCAGCCAGGCGATGCTCGCCACCACGCCAACGGCTGCGATACACCCCAGGCGCAGGGGGTAGTCAGCATATCCACGCGCCTCGAGAAAGCGCCCCACCACAGGCCCTGTGAGCACGCCGGCTGAGCCGCACACGAGGGCCACAAGCCCGTAAACACGCCCGGCATCGGCCAGATCCCAACCGTACACCCGCACGAGGATCGTCGGCGTCCAACCCTGCAGGCCGTAGAGCACCACGACGATGCAGGGCACGCCGAGCAGGATGGCGAGGTAGATGCGCGCGTGATCACGCAGGAACGCAAACACCGCGCCCCAGGTTGGCACCTCCACATCCTCCACAGTCACGCCCTGTCGGGGTGGCTGCTTGAGGGTGAGCAGTAGAAGCGCAATGAGGAGGCCCGGTATCGCTACCGCCATGAAGGTGAACTGCCAGGTCGCTACGGAGCCGAGTACCGGCACGTCTACGTGGGTGGCGCCCTGTGTCCAGGCAATGACTTCAGCTCCTGCAATCATGGCGATGCCGGCACCGATGTAGGGGCCCATGAGAAACACGCTCACCGGGCGGGCAAGCCGGTCCGGCGGGAAGTAGTCCGCGAGCAGCGACCAGGACGCTGGCGTGACCGACGCCTCACCCGCACCAACACCCATGCGCGCGGCCAGGAGCTGCTCGTAGCTGCGGCTGAGGCCGCAGGCAAAGGTGGTCACGCTCCACACCAGCACGCCGCCAAGCAACACCCACAGTCGGTTGAAACGGTCCACAAGGCGGCCGACGGGCACGCTCATGAGCACGTACGGGATGACGAAAGCGAGGCCCTGGAGAAAGCTGATCTCGGTGTCGCTCAGCTGCAGGTCTGCACGGATCGGCTCCACCAGCAGGTTCAAAACCTGCCGATCAACAAAGGAAAACGTATAGGCGATGAGCAGTACCACGGTGGCATACCACCCCGTGGCCGCGGACGGCCAGGCCGACGCTGGTTTGGGTGAAGTCACGTTGCGCGGTTAGGGCGCGTCGGGTTCGTAGGTCTGCCAGCTGTGGCGCCATACGCGCCACCCATCGTCCTCTCGCAGCAGCACATCGAAGTAACGGGCAGTGGTGCTGGATGCCGTGAGCGCACCAGGTTCGGTAACGCCGATATCGGGATTCTTGAGGTCCAGATGTATGGTGTAGTCGTACTCCGCCACGGCGGTGTCGCCCCGCACATCCACCACTGGCATGCGCAGCACATCGATGCGATAGGTGGCCGTTGCAAACACCGGGCCGAGGAACTCCTCGTAGCTGGCAGCGCTTTCGATGGCGGGCGCACCAGGTGGTAACAGCCGCACCTGCGGATGCAGCAGCGCCACGTAGCCGTCGATGTTCGACCCTTCAACCGCCTCGCGCCACGTCGCGTACAGGCCCTCGATCTCCGCCCGGTCCGCCGCTGCATCGCGCGGCGCTTTGCAGCTCGCCGCAACAAGCAGGATGACGGCGGCCACCGCCAGATGGATGCCTCGCATGGTTCTCGCCTCCCCGGAACAATCGTGGCATCGTGACCCGGACCCGGAGAAAACGCAAACGCCTGAGGGGGAGACATGCGTAAATTTCTGGCACTCGTGCTGTGCACCACGAGCGGCACGATGCAGGCGGCGGAAAACATCGAATGGCCGGCCTACGGCGGCGGCCCCGGTGGCGGTCACTACTCCACCGCAGCGCAGATCCATCGCGACAACGTACGCAACCTCGAGGTGGCGTGGGTGCATCGGTCAGGAGATTTCAAAGGCGGCACTCAGTCGCTGACCGAGACCGTCTCCGAAGAGCTGCAGGGCAACCGCCCGACCTCCTTCATCGGCACGCCGATCGTCACCGAAGGGCGCATGTACTACTGCACGCCGTTCAACCGCGTGTTTGCACTCGACCCGGCTACCGGCGCAGAGCACTGGGTATTCGACCCACAGGTGGACATGTCCCAGGAGGGCTTGAGCAACTGCCGCGGCGTGAGCAGCTGGCGCACGCGCCAGCCCCAGGGTGCGGCATGCGAGCATCGCATACTTCTGGCCACCCTCGACGCCCGTCTGATCGCCCTGGACGGCGCCACGGGTAAGCGGTGTGCAGACTTCGGCAGCAACGGCGAGGTAGATCTGACAGACGGCCTCACAGAGCACAGGGGCAACGAGTACGGCGTCACCAGCGCCCCGGCGGTGATCGGCAACCTCGTGGTGACCGGTGCATATGTGACCGACAGTATTCGTGATGACATACCAGCGGGTGTAGTGCGTGCTTACGACGTGCGTACCGGAAGCCTTGCGTGGAGCTGGAACCCGGTGCATCCGGATCAGCCGCAACGGGACGCGCAGGGACGCTTCACGCCCGCCACCACCAACGTGTGGTCTACCATCTCGGTGGACGAAGCGCGCGGGCTGGTCATCCTGCCCACCGGCAACTCATCGCCGGACTACTACGGCGGCGATCGCGATGGCGAGCAGGATTACTACTCGAGCTCCGTAGTGGCGCTCAACGCCGCCGACGGCTCGGTGGCCTGGCACTACCAGACCGTGCACCACGACATCTGGGACTACGACGTGCCGGCGCAACCTACCCTGATGGACCTCACCATCGACGGCGAAACCCGTCCAGCGGTGGTACAGGTGACGAAGATGGGGCTGACGTTCGTGCTCGATCTCGAAACCGGCAAGCCACTGCATCCCGTGGAGGAACGGCCCGTACCCCAGACCGGTGCGGTGCCTGGGGAGTACCTGAGCCCGACACAACCGTTCCCTACCAAGCCCGCGCCGCTGCATGCGCTCGGCATCACGCCGGAGGATGCCTGGGGATTTACGTTCTGGGACGAAGGCCACTGCCGGGAGCAACTGGAGAATCTGGTGACCGGGCCGATCTACACGCCACCCAGCTTGCAGGGCACCGTGTTCTATCCGTCCAATCTCGGCGGCAACAACTGGGGCGCGCCGGCGGTGGATCCGAACCGCCAGGTGATGATCACCAACACCAAGCACACGCCCATAGAGATCAAGCTGCTCAAGCGCGAGGACTGCCCCAAGGGCGTGGCTTTTCCGCAGGAGGGCTCACCCTACTGCGCGGTGATGCAGCCACTGCTGTCGCCTCTGGGCGCACCGTGCACCGCACCGCCCTGGGCAACCCTGGACGCCGTGGACCTCGCATCGGGGGAGATCCTGTGGCGGGTGCCGCTGGGTACGCTGAAGCACCTGGCGCCGTGGCCGGTGCCCTTGTTCGTGGAAAGCGGCCTCGAAGCTGGTGGGCCCATCGTCACAGCCGGTGGGCTGGTGTTCATCGCGGCCACTTCCGACGGCTACATCCGCGCCTTCGACAGCAGCGACGGCGCCATGCTGTGGGAGGAGGAACTGCCCGCCACCGGCAACGCCGTACCAATGACGTATGTGCACAACGGCAGGCAGTTCGTGGCCATCGCCGCGGGCGGACACTTCACCTCGCCGCTGCCGTCGAGCGATCACCTCATGGTGTTTGCGCTCCCGGAGTAAACACCAGCAAGGCATTGCCGGGCATACGATCGCCGAACAGGTAGCCCGAGTTCACCGCCACGTGGCCGCGGTACACCACCGGGCCGTCGGACTCGATGCTGCCGCCACGGGCCACCTCGCCGGAAACGGAGTCGAAGGCGCGGTTGGTGTCGAAGTCCCACAACAGCGCACCGCTCGCGGCATCGTAGGCGCGCAGATGGCCGTCGAAGGCGCCTGCGAAGACTACGCCGGGAATGGCAGTTACCGCGGCGGAGAATCCGGGATCGCAGGCAGGCTTGTCCGCCTCTGCGCAAACGTCTGGTGCCGCGGCGAACCACAGCGTGCTGCCATCGGCAGGATCGAGCGCAAACAGACCAGGCTTGCGCTCGCCGGTGAACCGACCGGTAAACACCGTATCGGCGTTGGGCGCGTAGATTCGCTGTCCGTCTGTGGCCATGCCCCAGTGCACACCGCCGGCAAAGCCACCGCGGCCGATCTTCACCCGCCACACCAGGCTGCCGGTGTCGGGATCGAGGGCAAACACGTGGCCGGACTTCTGCCCCGCCACCACAAGATCCCGCGCGCTGCCCCGCAACAGTATGGGAGGCGCGCCGATGTCCAGATCCGGTCCGTCTTCCACCGGGCAGTTGGGGCCGCCACCGATGAAGCAGGCCATGTTCCAGGCGTCACCTGGGATGGACTGGTAGGCCCAACGGCGCTCGCCCGTGCGGGCATCGATGGCGAGCACCGCATCGCTGGTGTCCGCTGCGGGTGAGGTGTAAGCCTCGCCCGTGCCCACGTAGATCTGGCCGCGGGTCGTGTCCAGCGTGGGCATATTCCACACCGGTGCCCCGGCTGGGTGATGAAGCTCAGCGCCCATGTCGTTGCGTTCGCCGCGCGGCTGCGGCGCCTGGGCGATGGAGTAGGTCGTCCAGAGGTGGGCACCATCCGCCGCGGCAAAGGCCGCCACGCCACCGCGGAACGTGCAGCAACCGTAGCTCGGGTCCGCCGCCGTCGCCCACTCGCTAGATGACAAGGGAACGTACAGCGTATCGTCGTGCAGGCGCAGCGAACCGGTGAGCGTAACGTCCGGGTGATCGTCCGCGCGCGCACGCCACACCTCGGTGCCGGTGGTCGGGTCGATGGCATACACGGTGCCGCGTATATCGCCAAAGTAGGCTCTTGCGCCATCGCGGCTTACGGCCAGGGCGCTGCGCACCTCGGCGTCCGCCTCGAACGTCCACACCGCACAACCGTCTGCGAGGCTGAGCGCATACACCGCACCAGACTGGCTACCGACAAGCAGCGCATCACCGTAAGGCACCGGCTGGCTGCGGGCTCTGGAAGCGCCGGGATAGGCAAACGCCCACTTCAGCTCGAGTTTCGGAACGTCAGCCGCATCCAGCGCCGCCACATCCGCCGGAATGAATCGGGTGCCCTCATCCGCCATGCTCCAACCGCGCAATACGGGTTCTGATCGCGGCAGGCTCGTCGCCTCGCACCGCGCCACCGGCTGGGCCGCCACGTCCACGCCGCCGAGGTGGGCGGCAAGCAGCTTTCGTTCCTCCGCCGAGAGCATGCTTGCCTCTTCGCGCATAACCCCGGTTTCCAGGGCTTGTGCAATCGCGCTTGCGCCGATGATCTGAAATTTCACCAGGTGAGGCGCCTTCGGCACGCTGCCGTCATGGCAGTGCGCGCAGTGGCTGTCGAACGCCGCCTGCGGATCGAACGAGGCCTGCTCCGGTGCCTGAGGCGGCGGCGTTTGCGGGCTTTCCGAGCAGGCAACGGCAGCGAGCGCGGCGCACAGCAGCAGCAAGATTCTCATCATGGGACCCCTCCTCACGTGTGCAGCAGTCTATGTTCGCAAATGCGGAATTGACAACGCGTTGCAAATTTCGCACAACAGTACGGGGAGATAAGGACAGGGAGACTTCCATGGCCGATCCGGGCACCGACACTAAAGCCGCCGCAGATCTACAGCGCCGCGGACACGCAGCATTCAACTGGGAGGATCTCGACGCCATCGAGCTACCCTCCGGCATCGTCACGCGTATGTTCCGCATGACCGACGCGGAGGATGCGCCCACGATCTTCCGGGTGTACTACCCACCGGGGTGCACGGTGGAGGCGCACACGCACGAATGCGATTACACGGAAATCATCCTCGAGGGATCGCAGCGCGTAGGTGCGACCTGGCACTACGCGGGTGACGTGCGCATTGGGCTGGCCAACCGCGGCTACGGGCCACTCGTGTCCGGCCCTGAAGGTACGACGGTGCTGTTCATGTTCAAAGACGGCCGTTGGCCGGCAAAGATCATCGGCAAGAACGACGGCGCAACACTCGGCAGCGATGTGATCGAAGCCCATGTCGCCCAGAAGCTCGCCGCGGGAGAGGCCTGAGGTGGAAATCACCAACGAGCACATGGTGCACATGCTCACGCAGATGCTGCGTATCCGTGAGTTCGACGAACGCGCCGCGCGCCTCATGGAGCAGGCGCGGGTGAAAGGCTCCGTGCACCTGTACTGCGGCGAGGAAGCCATCGGCGTAGGCGTGTGCGAGTCGCTGCGCGCTGACGACTACATCACTTCCACCCATCGCGGGCACGGCCACCTCATCGCCAAAGGTGGCGACCCCAAACGCATGTATGCGGAGCTCTTCGCCAAAGCCACCGGTTACAACGGCGGCAAAGGTGGCTCCATGCACCTGGCGGCGCTCGATCTCGGCATCATCGGCGCCAACGGCATCGTCGCTGCAGGTGCGCCCATTGCGCTCGGTGTCGCCTTTGCCAGCCAGTACCAGGACAACGATCGTGTAACGGTTTGTTTTTTCGGCGATGGCGCCACCAACGAAGGTGCCTTCCACGAAGCGGTGAACATGGCCGCCATCCTCAAAGCGCCGGTGGTTTTCGTGTGCGAAAACAATGGCTACGGTGAGTGGTCGCCTACCGCTACGCAAACCTCCGTCGCCGATATCGCCGATCGGGCCGCAGCGTACGGCATCCCCGGCGTGGTGATCGACGGCATGGACCTCGCCGCGGTCTATGAAGCGGCCGGCGAAGCCGTGGCCCGCGCCCGTAAGGGCGGCGGCCCATCGCTGCTCGAATGCAAGACCTACCGCTTCTACGATCATGTAGGCCGCGACTTCGGCGTTCTACAGCGCGATCCTGAAGAGATTGCTTACTGGCGGGCAAGAGACCCGATCCTCCTGTGGCGCAACAAGCTCGATGAACTCGGTGTGCTCTCCGCCGCCGACGCAGACGCTTTGCACGCGTCTGTGGTTGCCGAGATGGAAGCGGCCATTGCCTGGGCCGATGCGCAGCCCGACCCGCATCCGGATGCGCTGTTTACCGACGTCTACACGGAGCCCGCCGCATGAGCGTGAAAACCATGACCGCCGCGGTCAACGAGGCGATCGACCAGGAGATGGCGCGCGATGCGCGTGTGTTCGTCGCCGGCGAGGACGTGCGCGTGGGCGGCCCGTTCGGCACAGAAGCGGGGCTGCACGCCAAGTACGGCGACAAGCGCATCGTCAACACCGCGATCTCGGAGCTGGCGCTCACCGGCATCGGTGTGGGCGCGGCGGCGGTCGGTCTGCGGCCCATCATCGAGATCATGATCATGGACTTCGTCACCGTCGCCATGGATCAGATCGTCAACCAGATGGCGAAGATGAAATACATGCTGGGCGGCCAGGCCACCCTGCCGATCGTCGTGACCACCCACGCGGGCGTGGACAGCAGTTCCGCGGCGCAGCATTCCGGCAGTCTGGAGGCGTGGTTCTGCCATGTGCCGGGGCTCAAGGTGCTGATGCCGAGCAACGCCTACGACGCCAAGGGCCTGCTTACCGCCGCCATCCGGGATGACAATCCGGTGGTGTTCATCTCCAACAAGCGCTGCCTGCAGACGAGCTGCGAGGTGCCGGACGAACCGTTCGCCCTGCCGCTCGGTGTCGCCGAAGTCAAACGCGTGGGCAGCGACCTGACCATCGTCGCCACAGGGCGGTTGGTAATCGATGCGCTGGAGGTTGCCGAGCAACTCGCCGGTCAGGGCATCAGCGTGGAAGTGATCGACCCCCGCACGCTGTCGCCGCTGGATATGGAGACGATCCTCGCCAGCGTGCGCAAGACGAGCCGCGCGGTCGTCGCTCACGAGGCAGTGCGCACCTGCGGTATCGGCGCTGAAATCGCGGCGCGCATCTCAGATGAAGCGTTCGACTATCTCGACGCGCCGGTGAAGCGTGTGGGCGCGCCGTTCACCCCAGTGCCGTTCGCGCCGTTGCTCGAGGAACGTTATCTGCCAGGCAAAGCGCAGATTCTCGAGGCGGTGCGGGAGATCGGCCTGACGGCCTGATCGCCCCTGGTAGGCAGATCAGGCCGCACAGTGGGCGGTGTGGCCCGTCAGGACATACCGCGTCGCTTGAGCTCCTCCGCCATGCGCTTGGCATCCGATTCGAGCAATGGTCCGCGCTCGTCCTCGCCGAGTTCGCCGGCGGTGTCCTTGGCCATCTTGTCGCTGTCGAGCATGATCCACTTCTCAGGAACGATCTCGATCACCACGCGCAGCGGCGAGTTGAGCCGCCGGACGAACCCCTCTGCCTGCTCGATCTCCGCCTCGGTCATCTCCTCGTTCTCTTTGCCGGCGCGGCGGTAGGGGCCGTACGCCAACGCCGGGTAGAACCAGGATTTGGTCTCTTCATCGTCATGGATGATGGCCCGGCCCTTGAAGGTGATGGCGCCATTCGGGCCATTGGGTGCGGCCACGCCACTGACCACTACGGAGCAGCGGGGGTCACGACGGATGGCGGACACGCGGTGACGGTGTGCACCGCAGGTGATCCAGCCCCGACCGTCGCGCCACACGAAGGCGTGCACCACGCCCACGGGCCAGCCGTCTTTGGTGGACCAGTTGAATACGCACTCACCCGCCTTGCTTAGGAGCTCTTCGCGGGTTTCATCCGTGAACGGATAGATGGAAACGACTTCGTGCTCTTCGCTCGACACAACACCCTCCTCTTCTCAGTAAGAAAGGAAGACGTTACGCGATAAGCTATCGGCCCATCAAGGGCGGGCTACGTACCCGTTGGCAGCATCATCGAGCGGCACATTGCGAGAGCCCGACTCCATGTCCCACTGCATAACGGGGCGAACCGGACCGGGCCAGACACCGAAGTCGAGGCCGCAGGCAGCGGTCGGCCCTTCGAGATGGTTGGTGACGTGCACACACACCTGATCGCGACCGGCCCATTCCACCCGGCGCTCAGGCTGCCATTCCCAAAGGGTCACGCTGATCGGGTAGGTGTCGAACTGAAGAAAATTGCCTGGCACCCACATGCGCAACACGTGCGTGCCGACATCCCACTTGCCCTGCTGCCACGTCGGGTTCTTCGTATCGAGCGATGCAAATGCACCCATGTTGTCAGACGTGTTGATATCGTACTTCAGCACCAGGCTGTGATCGGGCTTGAGCACTTCGAGCTCTGTTTCCACGCAAAACTCTTCACGCACGTCGATGTTGTTCACAACGTTGCCACGCTTGTCACGAACGCGCACAGCGCGAACCCTCGCAACCTCGCAATGCTGCGTTTCCTCGTCGCTGTACACCCGCTCGCCGCTGAGACCGATGCTCTGGGACAGGTAGTCAGAGACGATCCTGTTGACTTCGCCGTCGGCAACCAGCTGGCCGTTCGCCAGCCAAATGGCGCGATCACACATCGCGGTGACCGCCTGGGCATTGTGGGACACCACAATCACTGTGCAACCACTTTCAGCAATGCTCTGAACCTTCTCAGAACACTTCTTACGAAACGCCACGTCACCTACTGAAAGCACTTCGTCGACGAACATCACTTCCGGCTCGAGGTGCGCTGCCACCGAGAAGGCCAGGCGCACCCGCATACCGCTGGAATAGTGCTTGGTGGGCGTGTCGATGAACTTGCCTATCTCACTGAACTCAACAATTTCGTCGAATTTGGCGTCCACTTCCCGACGACTCATGCCGAGAATGGAACCATTGAGATAAACGTTCTCCCGGCCGCTCAGTTCCGGGTGAAAACCGGTACCAACTTCCAACAGCGACCCTACCCGACCACGAATGGTCGCATGCCCGGAGGTCGGCTCGGTGATGCGTGACAGAAGCTTGAGCAACGTGCTCTTACCAGCGCCATTCCTGCCAACAACCGCGACAACCTCGCCCTTTTCCATGGTGAACGAAACGTCTTTCAGCGCCCAGAACTCCTGATCGAGATCTGCCGCTGCAGTGGCATTGCCACGAACGAGGCCTGCGATACGCTGAAACGGCGCGCGAACGGCCTGGCCGATGCGCTCCTGCAACGTCAGGTTCAAGTCCTTGCTCCTGGCGATGTGGTACATCTTCGAAAGCTCAACTACCTCGATGGCGTTCTGCGTCATCGTCCCGACTCCTTACACCACATCCGCGAAAGTACGTTCCATACGCTTGAAATAGAGCGTACCCACGATAATCGACGTGATCGCCACAAACGCGGAGATCATCACCGCCGGGCCGGGCGCAGTATCAACGCCCAGGAGCGCCCAGCGGAAACCTTCCACCACCCCAACCATCGGATTCAGCGCGAGCAGCATCTGCATGTTCGGGTTGTCGACGACGCTCAACGGATACACCACCGGAGTGGCGAACATCCAGGTCTGCACGAGAAAAGGCACCACGTGCTTGACGTCCCGGAACTGCACATTGAGCGCACTCAGTACCAGCGACACACCGAGCGCGGTACACAAGGCAAGGACGACCAGGGCAGGCAGCCAGATGATGTTCCCCGTCGGAATGACCGAGTAGTAGGCCATGAGCGCGGCCATGACGAGAAACGCCAGAAAGAAGTCCAGGAGACTGGAAGCCACGCTCGACAGGGGAATGGCGAGACGTGAGAAGTACACCTGTTTGAGCATCGCGCCGCCGCCCACCAGGCTGTTTGATGCCTTGTTGACGCTGTTCGCAAACAGCGTCCAGGGCAGGAGGCCCGCATAGACAAAGATCGGATACGGCAAGCCGTCGGATGGCAGTTTCGCCACACGACCGAAAATGAGGGTAAATACAAGCATCTGAATGAGCGGCTGCATGATCGCCCAGGAGGCACCGAACACGGTCTGCTTGTAGCGAACCTTGACGTCCCGCCAGGCCAGGAAAAAGGCCACCTCCCGGTAGCGCCAGAGCTCGCCGAGGGACAACGCCGCCCAGCCCTTCGTCGGTCGAATCTCGATCACATCGTCAGATGAAGTAGTCATCCCTGTCCTTACTTGTCACACATCAGCCGGCTTCGCCGCAGCTTTGCCGCTTCAATGATGCTCAGGCGGTCATCGCCATCATACGTACGCAACGCTGACCGGCCTGGCAGAAGTGGAAGATACACACCTCATCCCAGGCCTTCTGTGAACCAACTCCCGGAGCGCTCACCGCCTGCCCTAGGGCAGAACCTGCTCTTCGACGATGCGGAATCCGGCAGCCTCACCGGCAGCGGCCCGCGAAATGTAAAGCCGTTTGCGTATAGACGCGTTACCGTCCGAGCCGAGATAGTCCACGCAGTACATGCCACTTTCAAGCAATTCGTGGGCATATACCGTGAAGGTCATGTCGACGTTGTCTTTCACCAATTCCGCCCCGTAACCCGGGTGGGCGAGGCGATTTTGCAGCTTTCTTTGCATATGTGGATGTAGCAGCCGGCGAATCTGCTGAGTATCGCCTGCACGCAGCGCATCGAAATACTGATTCACAACCGCATCCGCACCGGCTGGTAACTCGCCGTTAGCGGTGACGGCGCTGCTGAGCAGCAGGCTGAGCACGCACACAGTAACCTTATTCATCATCAGTTCTCCACCACGATGACCAGCAGGTTGGCGTCCACTCCGGCTGCCGGGTTCGCCGAGGCACCACCAATCTCGACATTTCCCGCTGCGAAGGTGCGGCTGTACAAGTCGTACGTGGGCGCGTTCGGGTTGCTGGTCGCGAGGCTCTGGGCCTGCAGTGTGTATGACGCGAGCCACGCCGGTGTCTGCGTTGCCCCACCATCGAAAGCAACATACACCGTCACGGCCCGGTCGGCTGTAAAGCTGATGTAATTCGACGCGGTCGCGCCGACATCGGCATTGTTCACCTGTATCCAGCGCCCGCCGTTCAGCAACGCCGGAATGGATGTAAGCGTAAAGCTTGCATCCAGATAGAAGACATCTCCGGCCTCCATCAGGTTCTGCTTGGGTTCTGTGGCGCTGGTGGACGCGAGAGCATCCAGCACGAACGGCAGCGGCACCGCCGGGGTCGACAGCACGTTGTGCCACAGTGCCGACATCACCGTGTGTCCGAGCGCATTCGGATGCAGCGTGTCCGCGAACAGGCTTTCAAAGTTGACCGACGCGCTGGGCATGAAGTAATCGAAAAAGTCCGGTCCCAGCGACACGCCTACCAACTCCGTGCGTACCACGGTGTTGTAGTCGCGTATCCGGTTGTTCACGGCGGACGTCCAGGGATTTGCTGCGTTGAACGCCGGGGGGACTTCGGCGACATAGACCGTGGTTCCCGACGGCACGTTATTGGTGGGGTAATCCTCGAAGCGGATCTTATCCACCAGCGCCTGCAGGTTGCCCTTGAACGTGCCGTTGCACCCTGCGCCCACGCAGCCGAGACCAGAAGCGACACTTGCCAGCGCATCGTTCGTGCCCAACAGTATCAACGCAGTGTCGAATTCCGGGTGACGAAGCAGGATCGAATCCGACCTGGTAAAGGCCGCATCGTCCGTGGTATCGCCGCCAATCCCCTCGTTGAACGCGACGTTGGTCGCTGTCGCCCTGCTCGCGTCGAGCTGGTCGATGAGTCGCGCCTGGTACCCCTGCAACGAGATGATGCGTCCGAGCGAGGACTGATTGTCACTGAACACCGTGTCGCCGATCCCATCAGTCAGGCTGTCACCGAACGTGACGATGTAGTCACCGGCGACCCCGAACACCGTGTTCGTGTCACGATCCTGCTCAACGCCCGCAGCGTTGCGCAGTACCGCCTCGACCGTATGGTTGCCCGCTCCCACACCGCTGAACACGGCGCTGTAAGGCGCGGTAAAGTCGCTCTGACCACTTCCGCCATCCAGAAGAAACTCCACGTAGCCTCCCGCCGGGACGTTGCGCGCCAGCGCCGTTGCGCTGATCTGGCCACCCGATTGTGCGAGGAATGCAAGCGGCGTGCTGAGCGTCACGTCTGCAAGCCCGTTCAGAGCTGTGAGCGAAACGTTGTCGTAGGACGCACGTTCCTGCGTGTACAGGCCCACGCTACCCGTTGCCAGGTCGCCATCGGTCACGGCAAATATTTCGTCACCGTTGACCTCCACAAAGATCTGCGCGCCCTGCACGCGAACTTCGATGTTCAACAGCTGCGCCGGCGTATAGCCGCGGGCGTTGGTTGCCAGCGGCGAGAACACGCCTGCGACCTGCTTCTCCAGACGGGCAAACCCATACCGTCCGTTGATCGTCAGACGGTAGTAGTTCAGCGGGTCCTGATAACGGAACAGCACGCCGACATCGTCCTGCAGCCCTGGAGACAGCGGCGTTGCGGACACAGTGAAGGCGTAATCCGTGAGCGACAGACCGGCTGTGAGGTAGGCAAAAGACCCCAGGTGATACGAATCGATGATTGCGAATACCGACTGGATTCGATTGGTCTGGTTGAGCGCGCCGCTGATTACCGACCAACTCGAGGCGTTCGGCGTTTCGTCAACCACCGACCAGCCGTTCATGTTTCCGTCGTTGAAGTTGTCACTGAACGGCAGACTGAATGGCGCTGATAGGGTCGCACCCTGCAGGCCAATGTTGCCGGTACCCGCGCTCGTACGGGTAAACGTGACCGTGAGCACAGCGCCCGGTGTCGGCGCATTCAGATTGATCGTGACGATGTAGTGATCGGCGCTGCTGACCTGCGGTAAGTTGATGCTCAACGGCGCTGCGCTGCCGTCGCTGAGAACGGCATCCACACGGCTCGCAGCCGTGGAGCTGCCGAGATAGATCCGCAGAACCCGAGGACCGCCATCCGCAGGCACCGTGAACCGGTAGCCGGCACCGACCTGCGTACTGAACACGCCGCCAGGGAACGACGTTGCGGACCCTGCAGGCGTGCCATCCGACCAGCTGGTGCTGCTCCAGTTTGCCGGATTGCCGGGGAAGCGATTAAGCGTGGCGCCACCAAGCAGCGTGAGATTACTGATCTGCGACCCACCGGTCGCCTTTCGATTGACGTCCGATGCAGAGGTCAGACCCCAGTGCTTCCAGTCCGCAGTGCCCTCAGACGTGTAGTTTGCAGCACCTGGGTTGTTTTGGTACACAGCTGAGCCGTTGAGCGTGCCGCCCGACGCGCCACCGTTGACGGTGATATTGATTGTTTCGTCATCAAACAGCCCCGCGCCGCCGTCGTCCCGGGCCCGGAATGTCACCGCGTAGGTATCCTCATCCCCTGCCTGCGGCGTCCAGTTGAACGTGCCGTTACCGCTGCCGTTGTCCGTGAAGTTCGCGCCCGCCGGCAACGCCGGCGTGCTGCTGACGATGCTCAATACCAGCGGCGCTGGACCGTCAGCGTCCGTCGCCGTCACAGCGAAGTTGAGGTTATTGCCCACCGACACCGCGCGGTTGCCGATCGGATCCAGGGTCGGCGCCTGATTGGCACTCACCGTGATGTTGATGGTCTCGTCGTCGAACAACCCCGCGCCGCCGTCTTCCCGCGCACGGAACGTCACCGCGTAAGTGTTCACATCCCCCGCCTGCGGCGTCCAGTTGAACGTGCCGCTACCGCCGCCGTTGTCCGTGAAGTTTGCGCCCGCGGGCAGCGCCGGCGTGCTGCTGACGATGCTCAGCACCAGCGGTGCCGGTCCATCGGTGTCCGTCGCCGTCACAGCGAAGTTGAGGTTGTTGCCCACCGACACCGCGCGGTTGCCGATCGGGT
>JAUILW010000496.1 GCA_030432795.1 Gammaproteobacteria bacterium | reverse complement strand
AGCCGGATCAGCGAATCTCCCGCCGACCCCGCACGCTGCAACGTTGCCCCGCCAGCGCGCGCGCTCGGCCTGATGGCCCGACTATCCTGGGATTTGTCCCAGGACTGCGCGCCGACGCGTTCCGAGGTGATCACGGGCTATGACGTCACCTATACCTGGGCCGGCAAACGCTTCACCTACCGTCGCTCAGACCACCCAGGCGAGCGGGTTCCCGTGCAGCTGACGTTCGACGTTCAGCCGTCGTTGCGCGTGCGATAGTCGCCGAAGTCGCCGTCACGCTTGGAAAGTGCTGCGTTGAGGTTGTCCCGCAGTTCCTTGAGGTGCGCCTGCGTGCTCTGCGTGAACGTGGCCAGCGTCTGCATCTCCGTGCCGGCGCGAATCCCCGCCCGAATCCCCATGGCGTCCATCTGCCGGTGCACGGCGCGCTTGTTGATCTGCTGGATGTCGGTAGGTACTTTCGCCACCCGCTCAGCGATCTCGAGCACCGCTTCTTCGAGCTCGGCCTCGGCAAACGCGCGGTTGGCAAAGCCGCTCTCCACCGCCTCGAGGCCCGACATGTGATCACCGGTGAGCATCAACTCCATGGCGCGGCGCAGGCCGACGATCCAGGGATAGAACTGGTTGTCCGGTGGGCTGATGGAGCGCACGACTGGATAACCGATCTTCGCGTCTTCCGCCACATACACCAGATCACAAGCCGTCGCGAGCTCGGTGCCGCCGGCAAGGCAATAGCCGTGCACCTGGGCGATGATCGGCTTGGCCATGTCCCACATGCGGAAGAAACCTTCCACCACATGCCGCGGCCAGTTTGACAGGCCGCCTGCGGTGTAGAACGGCTGCTCGAGTGAGGTATTGCTGCTGAGATCGTAACCCGCCGAGAAGCACGGCCCCGCGCCGCGAATGATGATCACGCGCACGGAGTCATCCTGATCCGCGGTCTCCAGCGCATGGAACAGCTCCGTGCGCAGCTCGTTCGATAGCGGGTTGCGCTTTTCCGGGCGATTCAGCGTGATACGTCGCACGCGCTCACGCGGCTCATCGACGATAATTTTCTGGTAGTCCATCGTTCCCCCTCCCTTGTTAACGTGCGGTCAGAAGCTGAACTCAGAGGCCCTGAAAGCGTTGAAGGTGCGATCGAGGTCCTCAGGCGTCGCTGCCATCGGCGCGATGATGGAGGTATGTACCCCGCCCGCTGCGTCCTGACGGATGCGCTCACGAATCTCGTCTTCCGTGCCGATGATGGCAATCTCATCGATCAGCTCATCGGTGAGCGCGCCGGAAGTCTTAGCACGATCCTTGGCCGCCCACCCTTCGGTGATGGACTCCGCCGCATTGCCATGGCCTGCCCAGGCCAGAAACTTGTTGTACACCGGTGTGGCGTAGTACGGCGCAAAAGCCGCGCGGAACGCATTGCGCCCCGCTGCCTTGTCATCCGTGCACAGCACCATCGCGCGGTTGACGATCTCCACGTCCTGCCAGTTCTTGCCCGCCCGCTCGGCACCGATCTTCACGTGCTCGATCATCTTCGGCAGCGCGCTCTTCGGCCAGAGGTTGAAAATTACGCCGTCTCCGACCTCGGCAGCCATCTCGATCATCTTCGGCCGAAGCGCTGCCAGGTAGATCGGCGGCGGGTTGTCCATGGGCGCCTGACGATAGCCGTGGCTCTTCAGCGTCTCGCCATCGTAGTTGGTCTTCTCGCCGCGCAGCATGGTACGCACCAGCTCAGCGGTCTCCTTCACACGCGTCACCGGTTTGTCCAGCGGGATACCGTTCCATTGACCCATGATGGTCTGGCTGGAGCTTCCAAGCCCCATGACGAAACGACCTGGGATCACCTGGCCGATGACGTTGGCTGATGCCGCCAGCACCGATGGTGAACGGGTGTAGACGGGCGTTACCGCCACGCCGATGCGAATGGATGTGGTGTGATGGCCCACGGCGGCGATCTGCGTGAGCGTGTCCGGCGCGCCTGCGTCGGAAAACCACGCATCCGGAAACCCGTTGTCTTCCGCCCACTTCAGACGGGCGATGGTATGTTCGATCTTCGGCCCAGCCGGCAAAGTCACTGCAACACGCTTGGTCAGGCTCATGGCTCCCCCCAGTAGTTCTTCTTCAGATAGCGGGGCGGCAAAGCTGCCGCCCCATGCACACAAGGATGCTTAGAGCATCTCCTCGGCGATCAGCGACAGCGCCTCGGGCTGCCCGGCGCCGATCAGCATGCTGCCGACCTTGCCTTCGGCTTCCGCTGCCTTCCAGCGCTGCAGGCGATCGCGGATACGATCTGCCGGCCCGAGCAGGTGGCATGCGTCCATCAACTCCTCCGGCACTGCAGCCATGGCTTCGTCCTTGCGGCCAGCCAGATACAGATCCTGGATCTTCACCGCCGCCTCCTCGAACCCGAGGCGCTTGACGTAGTCGTTGTAGAAGTTCTTGTCGCGCGCGCCCATGCCACCGATGTACAGCGCCATGTTGCCGCGGATCGGCATCATGCAGTCTTCCACGCTGTCACCGACGATACAGGTGACGAACGGTGCGATGTCGAACTGGTGCCGTTCGCGGCCACTGGCGGCCAGGCCCTTGTTGATGGGCTCATCAAACACGCTTGCCTTGTCGGGATCCATCCATATGGGGAAGAAGCCATCACAGACTTCCGCCGCTGCCGCCACACCGGCCGGTGTGATGTTGGCCGCGTAGATCGGCAGGTCTTCTTCACAGTGCAGGATGCTCTTGAGCGGGCGCCCAAGGCCCGTGGCACCGGCGCCGGTGTACGGCAGCTGGTACTGCGAGCCTTCGAACGTGACGGGCCCCTGCCGGGCGATGACCTGCCGCACGATCTGCACGTACTCCTTCAGCCGCGTGACCGGCTTGCCATAAGGCACGCCGTGCCAGCCTTCCACCACCTGCGGCCCGGATGCACCGAGGCCCATGATGAACCGGCCGCCGGATAGC
>JAUILW010000495.1 GCA_030432795.1 Gammaproteobacteria bacterium | reverse complement strand
CGGCGAGTGCCTGGCTGGTGGTTACCAGCCACATGGGTGAATCGGGCCCGTGCTCCGCCTGCCCGGCGAGGTCGGCAGCCACGAGGTGTGGATCTGCGCTGTCGTCGGCGAGCACCAGGTTCTCTGTTGGGCCGGCCAGAACGTCGATACCCACACGGCCGAAGAGCTGGCGTTTGGCTTCGGCCACGTAACGATTGCCCGGGCCGACGATGACATCGGCTGGGTGTCCGGTGGCGATGCCGAAAGCCAGCGTGCCAATGCCCTGCACGCCGCCAGCCAGCAGCACCTGCGTGGCACCGCTGAGATGCAGGGCGTAGAGAATGGCGGGATGCACGCCGCGTTCGGCGTTGGCGGGCGTGCTGGCCACGGAGTGGCGTACACCTGCCGTGACCGCGGTGCACACGCTCATGATGGCGGATGCAGCATGTGCATAGCGGCCGCCGGGTACGTAGCAGCCCGCGGTGTCTATGGGGATGAGCTTCTGCCCGACGACGACGCCGGGGCTCGATGTCATCTCGAATTCTGCGAGGGCATCGCGTTGTGCCTGCGCGAAGCGCTGCACGCGATCGTGGGCGAAGGCCAAATCTTCACGCACGGTGTCGGGCAGTCGCTTGCCCGATGTTACCAGCGCCTCGTCGGTGAGCAGCAGATCACCCACCCAGCCATCGAGATCGCGGTTGTAGCGGCGCACTGCCTCTTCGCCCTGTGTCTCGATGGCGTGCAACATCCGTTCTACGGTGTCG
The DNA here is from genome assembly GCA_030432795.1 of Gammaproteobacteria bacterium. Classification (GTDB taxonomy): domain Bacteria; phylum Pseudomonadota; class Gammaproteobacteria; order Pseudomonadales; family Azotimanducaceae; genus SYFY01. Next base: position 2,219 of record JAUILW010000495.1, on the reverse strand, counting down.
GTTACTTCGGGATCATGCGGCCTTGTGGCCGTGGTGGATTGCTTCAGATAGTGCATAGGCGTCCTCCCCCGGCAGGAGTGTACACTGGCGGCCTGTGTCCAAGGAGTTTGCCATGCGGCTCTACCTGCTCGCCCTCTGCCTGATCGTTGCCGCATGCACCGGCCCTGTTTCGCAGACGCGTTACGACCTTGTGCTCGAAGGTGGATTAGTCGTTGATCCGGAGAGCGGGCTGGAGGACGTACGCAACCTCGGCATCATCGACGGTCGTATCGCAGCGGTGAGCGAAACACCGCTCACCGGCGATCAGCGCGTGGACGTTTCCGGGCTTGTCGTGGCGCCAGGTTTCATCAACGTGCACACGCACGCCTGGACACCGCTCGGTAACCGCTTCGAGGTGCGCGACGGGGTAACCACCATCATCGAGATGGAGTCGGGTTCCTATCCTGCTGCACGTTTCGGCACCTACGCGCCGATCGCCCTTGAAGGCAGAGCCCGCACCCACTTCGGCGCCTCGTTGGGCCACGCCTGGATCCGGTCGCAGATACTGAGCGGCGGCGAAGGTCTTACCGGCATGGATCAGGCGGTAGCGCGCGCCATGCGCGGTGAGGGAGCGGCGACCATGGAATCCCCGGCTTTCCAGCAGCCGCTGGACGATGCACAGAAGGTCATGCTGCGTGACATGCTGCGCTCAGGGTTGGACGAGGGTGGCCTCGGTATCGGCATGTTGCTCGACTACATGAGCGATGCGGTGGACGAAGAGGAGATGCGCATTGTTTTCGAGGTGGCCGCTGAGCGGGGTGCGCCAATCTCCGTGCATGTGCGGCGAGGTATCGCTGGTGATCCCAGCGGCCTCATCGAGGTGATCGACCTCGCCCGTGAGACCGGCGCACCGGTGCACATCTGCCATCTGCAGGCCAGCGCCATGATGAACATCGCGGAGTTCATGCGGCTGGTGCGTGAGGCCCGCGCGGATGGGGTGCGCATCACCATGGAGTCGTTTCCGTACAACGCCGGCTCCACATCCATCTCCGCAGCGGTGTTCAGCCGCGACTGGCAGAAGATCTTCGCAATTACCTACGAAGATGTGGAGTGGGTAGCTACCGGAGAGCGGCTGACCGAGGACACCTGGGAGAAGTACCGTGCGGAGCAGCCGGGTGGCTCGGTGGTGCATCACTATAACAAGGAGGCATGGACACGGCAGGCCAGCATCGCGCCTGACGTGATCGTTGCTGCAGACGGCACGCCGGTGATGAGTCTCGCCATGAAGAATGCGCCATTTGGCGTGGGCACATTCTCGCGCATCTACGCGCGCTACGTGCGCGATGAAGGGGCGCTGACGCTATCCCAGGCGGTGGCGAAGATGACGCTGTTGCCCGCACGCATGCTGCAAGGCTACAGCCCGGCGTTTGCCAGAAAGGGTCGCCTGGCCGTAGGAGCAGATGCAGACATCACGATCTTCGATCTCAAGCGCATTCAGGATCACGCGACGTTCCAGGACCCTTTTCAACCGTCCACGGGTATTGAGCACGTGATCGTCGGTGGCACTTTCGCCTTACGCGACGGCGCGCTCATCGAAGACAGCTACCCAGGCCAGCGCATTCTCAAGTAGCACGACCCAGGCGTCGCCAGTAGTCGTCCAGCTCCCGGCGCACCACCGGCAGCAGAATGTACAGGCCCGTGATGTTGGCCAGCGCCATGGCGAAGATCATGGCGTCGGAGAAGTCGAGCACCGCATCGAGCTGTGAGGTGCAACCGACGATGACGAACAGGCAGTAGATGCCGTTGAAGGTGTACTTCGCCCAGCGTTTCGGGCCGAAGATGTACACGAAACCTTCCATGCCATAGTAAGACCAGGAGATCATGGTGGAATACGCGAACAGCATGACCACCACGGCGAGCACGTAGGGAAACCACGGCAAGACGCTTGCAAAGGCGCTGGATGTCAGCTCCACGCCGCTGGCGGTGCCGTCGTTCAACATGGCTGGGTCGTATACCGTGAGAATGATCACCAGTGCGGTGATCGTGCAGATCACCACCGTATCGATGAACGGCTCGAGCATGGCCACGAAACCCTGCGTCACCGGCTCTCTGGTCTTCACCGCTGCGTGGGCGATGGCCGATGAGCCGATACCGGCTTCATTTGAAAATGCCGCCCGCCGGAAACCCAGTACCAGTACAGCAAGCATGCCGCCTGTGACCCCTTCGGGGCTGAAGGCATT
>JAUILW010000494.1 GCA_030432795.1 Gammaproteobacteria bacterium | reverse complement strand
CAAGCAGCGTCGGTGGCCACCAACTTCCCACCGGCCATCGAAACCGCGGTGGAATGGGCCGCGGACCTCGTTGCCTACATCAAAGACCACAACATCCAGCGCGTAGAGACCACACCGGAAGCTGAACAGGAGTGGTTCGGCGAGGTGAAGAGCGTGTACGACATGTCGCTGCTCACGCAGACACGCTCCTGGTTCACCGGTTACAACTCCAACGTCGATGACCGCAACCGCCTGCGCCACGTGATCTACCTCGGCGGCGCGCCGGCTTATCGCGAACGTCTGGCAGAGGTGGCCGAAACCGGCTACCCGGGCTTCGTTTTTCACTGAACTCTGACACCAGAAATAAGGGGGCACACATGGCCGCGATAGAATTCGAAAAGCAGGATCACATTGCCTACATCACGCTGAACCGCCCAGAGGCGCGCAACGCGGTGAACGGTGATGTAGCACAGGGCATGGAAGCTGCACTCGATGCCATCGAGGAAGACAGCCACATTCGGGTGGCGATCCTTTCAGGCAACGGCAAGGCGTTCTGTGCCGGCGCCGACCTCAAGGAGGTGGCCGCAGGCAACGGCGCAGCACTCTCTACCAAACGCGGCGGCTTTGCAGGCATAGTGCGCCGCGAGCGCTCCAAGCCGCTCATCGCCGCGATCACCGGTAGCGCGTTGGCCGGCGGCACAGAAATCGCCCTGTCCTGCGACATGATCGTATGCTCGCAGGAAACGCAGTTCGGCCTACCGGAGGTGAAGCGTTCCCTGATCGCAGGGGCTGGTGGGCTGTTTCGTCTGCCGCGTGCACTGGGCATGGCGCCAGCGCTGGAAGCGATCCTCACCGGCGACCCATTGCCCGCCGAACGCGCCTGGCAACTCGGCATGGTCAACAAGGTGGTGGCAGCCGATCAGGTGATGGCGGAGGCGAAGGCCCTGGCAGAACGGGTCATGGCCAACGCACCGCTGGCGGTGCAGGCCAGCCTGCGCATCGCCCGCCGCGCGCTCATCGACGACGACGACACGCTGTTCCGCGCCGGCGGCAAGGAAATGGCCGTGATCTCGAAGACCGAGGACTACCAGGAAGGGCCACGGGCGTTCATCGAGAAACGGGCGCCGCAGTGGAAAGGCAAGTGATGGACAGCGCGGATGCACCGGTGCGCTTCGGGGTAGAAGGGGCGATCGCCACGGTCACCCTGAACCGACCCGACACCCTCAATGCCATGAGCGATGCGCTCATGCAGGCCATCAGCGAGGCGTTCGATGCAGTAGAAAAAAACAACGACATTCGCGCCGTGGTGCTCACGGGAGCGGGTCGCGGTTTCTGCAGCGGCGCCGATCTGCGCGCCGCCGCCACTACTCCGAGCTTCGGAAGCTCGGCGACAGGATCGATGAACGACGTCTTCAACCCGGCTCTCAAGGCTCTGAACGACTGCCCTGTGCCGACGATCGCGCGCATCAACGGCGCTGCCGCGGGTGGCGGCATGGGTCTGGCGTTGGCTTGCGACATCACCATTGCTGCACGCTCCGCTTTCTTCGTGGCCACGTTCGGTCCACGGCTGGGCATCGTGCCGGACATGGGTGCCACCTGGAGCATTCCGGCCCGCGTCGGGCGCGCCCGCGCGCTCGGCATCACCCTGCTGGGCGATCGCATCACCGCCGACGAAGCCCAGGACTGGGGCCTGATCTGGCGCGCGGTGGATGACGCCGCACTCGACGACACGGTGGCGGACATCGCCGCCCGACTCGCCCGCATGTCGCCTGATGCTGCCTATCGCATCCGTCGCAGCATCGACGCGGCGCAGAACAACGGCTTTGCCGAACAGCTGGATCTGGAGATGCTGCATCAGCGCGAGCTGATTCCGCACAACATGCGCACCGGTGCCGAGGCCTTCGTGAACCGCACCGAACCCGTCTTTGCTGGCCGGCGGACCGACCCCGAAGAGCGATGAGTGCCACCCCTGGCCGCCTGAGCGCGCCATTGATCAAGCGGTTTGCCGCCAGTAAGCCGCTGCGCACCGGATCGCTCATCGTCTCGATCTTTGGCGACAGCGTGGCGCCCCGCGGCGGCGTGGTGTGGCTTGGCAGCCTGATCGAGGCGCTGGCGCCACTGGGGGTGTCCCACCGCCTGGTGCGCACCGCCGTATTCCGCCTGGTGCAGGACGGTATCCTCGATAACGAACAGGTGGGCCGCAAAAGCTTCTATAGCCTCACACCGGCAGGACGCCGGCAGTTCGACGAAGCCACACAACGCATCTATGCCGAACCCGTCAGCGAATGGGACGGCAGCTGGTGCCTGGTGGTCACGAGCCTGCTGAATGCCGAGCAGAAAGCGGCGCTGCGCAAAGACCTCGCCTGGCTCGGTTTCGGCCAGTTCGGCACGGACCTGATGGCGCACCCTCACCCGGACCACGAGGCGCTGGTCGGACACCTCAACGCGTTGGGGGTACGCGAGCAATGCGTGGTGATGCGCACGGCCGCCGATGCCGCGCAATCCGCATCGCTTGGCCCGCTGGTGGCTGGCGCCTGGGAACTGGCCCGTCTGGAAGACGCTTATCAGGCGTTTGTCACGGGTTTCCAACCAACCCTGAAGGCAATCCGGCGCACCGGCCGCATCGATGCAGCGGACGCCTTCTATGTGCGCACCTTTCTCATCCACGAGTATCGGCGCACGCTGCTGCGCGACCCAGCGCTACCGGCACCCCTGCTGCCCAAGGGCTGGATGGGCCAGGCAGCGTTCCAGCTCACCCAGGATCTCTACCGGCTGGTGGTCCGCCCATCGGAGGCGTTCCTCGACGCCCACTTTGCAAACCAATCGGGCCCGCTGCCTGCGCCTGCAGATTCCTTTCGTGCACGCTTCGGAGGGCTTGCGGATATCGGCTGACGCACCCTGACCGTTCACATAGAATCGCCGATCCGGCCTCACCAACCCAGGAGTACTCACATGGCCTACCCATTGCTCATCAATGGCAATCTCG
>JAUILW010000493.1 GCA_030432795.1 Gammaproteobacteria bacterium | reverse complement strand
GAGGCAACTTTGGCAACGTTGGCAGCGGGTTCGATACCCAGGCATGGGATGCCAGCCTGGACGAAGTTTTTCAGCAGGTAGCCGTCGTTGCTCGCCACCTCGATCACGAAGCTGTCGCTGTTCAATCCGAAGCGCTGCGCCATGTTGCTGGTGTGCACCCGCGCGTGCTCAAGGAAGTCGTCGGAAAACGAAGAGAAGTAGGCGTAATCGGAGAATATCTCCTCGGAGGTGGCTACCACTTCAATCTGGCACAGCATGCTGGATCGGGACACGTAGAGGTCCAGAGGGAATTTAGGCTCTTCCTGCTGGAGCTGGTCTTCCCGAAGATAGGCATTGGAAAGTGGCTGTGCGCCGAGGGATAGGATGAGTTCCAGATCATCTGCACCGGTAAAGCAGCAGCGATTACCCATGGTGTGTCCTTCCTTAAACAGGTTTCGCGGGGTGGGCTTATGGACGAATGATATCAGCCGGCAGGCGCCCATGGCGGCTGCGTGTGTGCACGGCGTCACGATTTGTTGGTGCCTGCACGCGAAAACCAGGGCATTGCCATACGTGCGGCTCACTTAGGCAGATTAACTTCCGTTTCGATTCCGCACTGGTGAGTCACATATTCAGGCGACGTCGTAGCCTTGGTAGCCGCTCGCCGCGACCTCAGCGCATTTCTCGGCGTACGGAGGAAAGCCCAGATACGGCATGAACACGCGTGGCTTGCCCGGTACGTTGCTGCCGAGGTACCAGGAATTGCACCGTGGGTAGAGGCTGGAATCTCCCACCTCGTTGACGTGCGCAACCCAGGCTTCCTGGGCGTCCAGCCTGGCCTGCAATTCGCGTTTACCGTTGCGTTCCGCCCAGTCGATGCACTCAGCGATCCACTCCACATGGTGCTCGATGGACGGCAGCATGTTGGTCAGCACCGACGGGCTGCCCGGACCGGTGATGAGGAACAGATTTGGAAAGCCGTGAATACTTAAGCCGAGATAAGTCTTCGGACCTTCCGCCCAGGCATCTTCAAGCGGGAGGGCATCTTGGCCCTTGATGTCGATGTTGGTCAGCGCGCCGGTCATGGCGTCGAAGCCTGTGGCGAAGATGATGGCGTCGAGCGGGTTGGTCCTGCCGCCGCTGACGATGCCTTGTGCTTCTATACGTTCAATAGGTTGGCGGTTTACGTCCACCAACGAGACGTTCGGCCGGTTGTAGGTGGCATAGTAACTGGTGTCCACACACAATCGTTTGCAGCCGACGACGCCATTGGGCGACAAGAGCTCGGCAACAGCAGGGTCGTCCACCTGCGCCTCGATTTTTCCGCGGATGAACTCTGCGGCGGTTGCGTTGGCCTGCTGGTCGAACATAAGGTCGGCGAAGGACGCCATGAACGGCAGCCCGCCTGCCTGCCATCGCGCTTCGTATTCCGCCAGTCGGTCCTGCTCTGAGGTTTCCAGTGCGTTGGCCTCGTTGTAGCGGAAATTGGCGTGGAATGCGGTGCTGCGCATCTCTTGCCGAAACGCTGGATACTCTGCTTTGCGCTGTGCGACCTCGCTTTCGTCCAGCGGCCGGTTATGTGCAGGCACCGAGAAATTGGCTGTGCGTTGATACACCGTGAGGTGCTCGGCCTGCTCGGCGATGATGGGAATGCTCTGGATGCCGGAGCTGCCGGTGCCGATCACCGCGACTCTCTTGCCGGTGAAGTCGACGCCGTCTTTTGGCCACAGGCCAGTGTGGTACACCGCGCCGTTGAACGTGTCGCGGCCTTCAATGTCCGGGAGGTTGGCGGACGACAGGCAGCCGGTGGCCATGACTACGTACTTGGCGGTCCAGGTCTGGTTGTCATCGGTGCGCACGCTCCAGCTGCCGTCTTCGAAATGCGCGGCAAGAACACGGGTTTCGAGCTGAATGTCGCGCCGCAGGTCGAAGCGGTCCGCCACATGATTGATGTAGCTGAGGATTTCCGGTTGCGTTGCGTACTTCTCGCTCCAGGTCCACTCCTGCTGCAGCGCCTCATCGAACTGGTAGGAGTACTCCATGCTTTCGATGTCGCAGCGCGCCCCTGGGTAACGGTTCCAGAACCAGGTGCCGCCAACCCCGTCGCCGGCCTCGAACACGCGCACCCGTAAGCCCTGCTGGCGCAGTTTGTGAAGCATGTACAGGCCGCCGAAACCGGCGCCCACGACGATCGCGTCGAACCGCTCAGACATTCCTCTCTCTCCCAATGTCTATTCAGTAGGGCAGGTTACTAAAATCGATGCCCCCCAACATCCGTTGCGTATGCGGGGTGCGTTGCCCGTTAGATCAAACCGACGAGCTTCAGTGCGCTATGCAACTGCTCCAGCCGTTGCTCCGTGGTGCCGGTGTAGCCCACGGAGATGCGAATCAGCCCTTCGGAGATACCTGCCTGGCTCTTGGCCTCATCGTCCATCTCGCTGGATGTGCTCGAACCTGACAAGGACATGAGCGTGTCGAAGTAGCCGAGGCTCACGGCCATGTAGCCGAAGCGGTACTGGTTCTGCAGCCGCGCCATCAGCGCGTTGGCGGCGTTGGCGGTGCCGACGTCCAGAGCGAGGACGCCGCCATAGCCGTACTGGGCGCGACAGATCCTCGTGGCCAGCGCGTGGTCGGGGTGACTCTCAAGGCCTGGGTAGGTGACGTTCAGTCCGTGTTCGTGCAGAAACCGTGCAATCACGAGAGCGCGGTCGCTGTGTTCGCGCATACGCATGGGAAGGTGCGGCAGGCGCATGCTCAATTCGAACGCAACCGCCGGGTCCATCGTGGTTCCGAAGAGCATGAGCGGGCCCATCTGCACGTCCATGAGCGCAATGATGGTGTCGCGGTCGGCACACACGGCGCCGGCGATGACGTCGCTCGCGCCGCTGATGAACTTCGTCAGGCTGTGCACGATCACGTCAGCGCCGAGGTCGCGCGGTGTCATGATGAGCGGCGAGAACGTGTTGTCGATGACGAGCTTGGCGCCGCC
>JAUILW010000023.1 GCA_030432795.1 Gammaproteobacteria bacterium | reverse complement strand
GCCAGCGCCGTCATCGACGTTGCCTTTCAGGTGCTCGGCATGCAGCGCATCGAAGCGCGCTGCGATGTGCGCAACGCGCGCTCCTGGCGGCTGGCGGAGCGGCTCGGCTTTACGTTGGAAGGTATCGCCCGCAAGGACGACCGCGATGCCGCAGGCGTGCTCAGCAGCAGCCGGGTCTACTCGCGCATCCGCGGCAGCGAGCAACCTCAGGCATAGCAGCCGTTCAAACGCCGTATTTCTTCCGCATGCTGCGCACCGAATTGCGTACGATGCGCGTCAACACCTTCAGATCCACGTCTTCCAGCTTGTTGATGTAGAGACACGACTTGCCTGTTTTGTGCTTGCCGAGCTTGTCGAGCAGCGCCGCGTGCGGTTCGAAGCCGTCCATGACGTACACGGAGAGCGATTGCTTGCGTGGCGACACGCCGGTGAGGAACATATCGCCCTCACGGCCGGACTCGTACACATAGTGGTAGGTGCCGAAGCCGATGATGCTCGAGCCCCACATCGTGGGCGGCTCGCCGGTGATCTCGGCCAACATCTGCATCGTCGCACGGCAGTCTTCTCGGCGACCCTCATGGGCCACCGATTGCAGAAATCGCTCCACATCGTCATCGGTTGCGACGGTCTTGTTAGTTGCTTTCGACATGGGCTCATCCATATTGCAGCAGCGTGCCGTTGCTGATCAGCGCATCGATCTCTGCCGGCGCGAGTCCCGCTTCGGCGGCAATGTCGCGGCTGTGCTCACCCAGGCGTGGCGCGGCGCGGCGCACATCCGACGGTGTGCCGAGAAAGTCTGCCGGCGGTTTCGCCTGGCGGATCTCGCCATGGCCGTCGAACGGGTAGATGGTAATGGTGCCGTTGGCTTGAATCTGCGGGTGCTCCAGCAGCTCCAGGCGGGTGAGGAGCGGCGCGCTCGGCACGCCCTCCGCATCGAGCCGCGCGAGGATCTCGTCCCGCTGCCACCGGGCAAGCTCCGAGGCGGTGAGCTGCTTGCGCAGCTCTGCGTTTCTGAATCGGGCGGTGGTGTCAGCGAAGCGCTCGTCGTCGATCCATTCGGGTTTGTCGAGTGCGGTGCACATGCCGCGCCACTCCGCATCGGAGATGGCGCCGGCGGTGATGTAGCCGTCGCGGGTTTCGTAGATCAGGTCCATGGTGCCCTGGTACTTCGTCACGTCGATCTCATCGCCGACGAAGGTCAGGCCGCTCATGCCCTCAGGCCAGAAGAAACCGATCATCGCGTCGAGCATGCTGAGCTTCACATGTTGACCCTGGCCGGTGCGTTCACGGGCAAGCAGGGCGCTGGTCACTGCCTGGGCGGCCGTCAGGCTCGTTACCTTGTCGGCGATGATGATGCGAAACATCTTTGGTCGGCCGGTGTCCCGGTCGGCCTGTATGTCGGTGGCGCCGGTGAGTGCCTGGATGACCGGGTCGTACACACGGGTGTGCGCGTAGGGGCCGTGCTCGCCGAAGCCACTGATGGAGAGGTTGATGATCTGCGGATTGATGGCGCGCAGGGCCTCGTCGCCAAAACCCATGCGCTCGATGGCGCCGGGACGGAAGTTCTGCATGAAGACGTCGGCGTCCTTGACCAGCCGCCGCAGCACGTCCTTGCCGTCGTCTCGAGTCAGATCGATGCTGATGGCACGCTTGCCGCGGTTGCAGGAAAAGAAGCCGGCCGTGACGTCGTTGCGCTGATTGCCGATGCGGCGCATTTCATCGCCGCGGGGTGACTCGACCTTGATCACCTCAGCACCCTGATCGGCGAGGATGCTGGCGGCCATCGGCCCGGACACCATGGTGGTCAGGTCGAGAATGCGAAATCCGTCCAGCGCTCCGGGCATGAGGTGCTCCGTTTGTTTGCCTGATGGCAGGAGCCTACCCAAAGCCGCCCCTCGTTACATCTCGCGAATGCTGCCCGAGCCCATGACCTTCTTCGTCACCTCGGCGTTGCCCGTGTAGCGCACATCACCGCTGCCGCGCACCACCGCGTCCAGCGTGCTGAGCGCGTGCAGGGTGGCGTCACCCGAGCCGCTGATGACGATACTCACGGTTTCCGCTTTCAAGTCGTCGGCCGACAGATTGCCGGAGCCCTGCAGGGTCGCCTCGAGCGTGGTGGCGTGGCCTTCGAGCGCAACATCGCCGCTGCCGCGAATCACCGTGACCACATCGGCCGCGTTCAGCTCGACGATTGCGGCGTTGCCGGACCCGGACAGATGCAGCGCAAGGTTTTCTGACGACAACTCGTCGATCTTCACATCCCCGGAGCCTTTAATGTCGATCTCCAGGTCTTCCACCGCCAATTGATCCGCTTTGGCGGATCCGCTGCCAAGAATCGACAGCGCCTCCAGGGTCTCCAGGGTGACGTCGATCTCCAGGTCGTCGTCGTTGAGCCAGTCGAACCAACCGCTGTCCAGCGAGATGATCAGTCGACCGTCGTCGACCTCGGTTTCCAGGCGCTCGATGGTGTCCTCGTCGCCGCGGATCACCAGCCGGTGGCCGCTCCCCTGAACGATGTCCAGTTCAGCGCTGCACTTCAGCACAATGGCCTGAAACGCTGGCAGGTCGCGGGTTTCGCTGTGCGCAAGCGCTGCTGCGGTGCCGCTGAGGAGGGCGGCTGCGAGCAGCGTGCGCCCCGTTCGGGTGGCGATTGAGGCCATGGTGCGGTTCTCCTGATGGTGCATGCTCTATAGTCGTTGAAATGTGCGTTTCGGTTTTACCTTAGTGAGTCCGGCAACTAAACTGAGTATTGTTTTTCGCTTTGGGGTGTTTCCCATCGGCAGTGTGTCGTGATGAGGGGGAAGGCTTGAAAAAACTATTCAGCTGGCGGCGCGCCGGCGGCAAACCGGTGGCGCAGCCCGCGGCGTCGCCGCGACGCGCCTATCACGCGGTCACCATCCGCTTTTCGGAGTCGCAGGCGTGTGAGGCGGTGCGTGCGTTGTCGGGGCAGGCATTTTTATCCTCTGAAGCGCCGGAGCTACCGTTGATCGGCTGCACGGATCGTCTGAACTGCCGATGTCAGTACCGCCACCAGAGCGACCGGCGCGCCCTTATGCGTCGCGATAGTGATCACGGGCTGCCCGGCAGATTTTACGATGGCGTCGATCGACGCAACGCGCCGCAAGACCGCCGTAGCTCGGAGGCGCGCGGCCGTTGAGCTTTGCACATGAAAGGGGTACTTTCCTCCCGCTTTTTGAAACCACCGGCCCGCTTTGAAGGGCCGGTCAAGAACTGATTATTAAAAGGAGCAGACATGCCGAAGATTACCTACATCACCCACGACGGCGCTGAGCACAGCGTAGACGCAGCGGTCGGCGTCTCGGTGATGAGCGCTGCCCTGGACAACGGCGTTCCGGGTATCGACGCGGATTGCGGTGGAGAATGCTCCTGCGCCACCTGCCATGTCATGGTCACCGAAGACTGGTGGGCCAAGACCGGCGGCCCCAACGACTCGGAAGAGGCCATGCTCGACCTGAACCCGGAGCGCGAGCCCACCTCCCGTCTGTCCTGCCAGATCGAGGTTACCGATGCGCTGGACGGGCTCATCGTGCGGGTGCCGGAGTTCCAATTCTAGAACCACTGTAATTCAGCCATCTCGGGAGCGTTGCCATGAGTGAAGCCATTAACTGGACCGACAACCTGGAGCAGACGCCCTTGGATGAGCTGGATCCATCGCGCCAGGATATTTTCCAGACCCCGGGCTGGGAGTCGGTTTTTGCACGTCTGCGGGCCGAAGCGCCTGTGCAGTACTGCAAGGACAGCATCGAAGGGCCCTACTGGTCAGTGACCAGCTACGAGGCGGTCAAGCACGTGGACACCACGCCGGAGATCTATTCTTCGGAAGGCAGCATCGTGCTCGGCGACCAGGAAGAGGATTTTCCGCTGCCGATGTTCATCGCCATGGACCCGCCCAAGCACGATCACCAGCGCAAGGCGGTGAGCCCGGTCGTGGCGCCCATGAACCTGAAGAAACTGGAAAGCACCATCCGCCAGCGCGCTGCCGGCATTCTCGACAGCCTGCCGGTGGGTGAGACGTTCAACTGGGTGGACAAGGTGTCCATCGAGCTCACCACGCAGATGTTGGCCACACTGTTCGACTTTCCCTTTGAAGACCGTCGCAAACTTACGCGCTGGTCCGATGTGGCCACCACGGACGAAAACTCAGGTCTGGTGGAGTCGGAAGAGGCGCGGCGCGCGGAGCTGTACGAGTGTCTGGAGTATTTCCAGCGCCTGTGGAAGGAGCGGGAAGGGCGCACCGAGGGCAACGACCTCATCACCATGCTCGCCAACAGCGAGTCCACCAAGAACATGGCCCCTGAGGAGTACCTGGGCAACCTGATCCTGCTCATCGTTGGCGGCAACGACACCACCCGCAACTCCATCTCCGGAGGCGTGCTTGCACTCAACCAGTTTCCTGATCAGTACGACAAGCTGCGCGCAGACCCGAGCCTGATTCCCGGTATGGTGCCGGAGATCATCCGCTGGCAGACGCCGCTGGCGTACATGCGACGCACCGCCAAGGAGGATACGGAGCTTTTCGGGCAGAACATCCGCAAGGGCGACAAACTCGCCATGTGGTATGTCTCTGGTAACCGCGACGAATCCGTGTTCCCCGACGCTGACAAGCTGATCATCGACCGCAAGAACGCACGCCAGCACCTGTCGTTCGGCTTCGGTATCCATCGCTGCATGGGCAACCGGCTGGGTGAGATGCAGCTGCGCGTGTTGTGGGAGGAGATCATGCAGCGCTTCCGCCACGTCGAGGTGGTGGGCGACGCAGAGCGGGTGCCCTCATCCTTCGTGAAGGGTTATTCCAACCTGCCGGTGGTCGTACACCCGCTGTAAGCCGCTTCGCAGTTCCGCGCGGTCAGCCGTTGATAACGTCGTCGGTCTGATCGCGCACGAACAGCGGCTCGATGCCAAGCGCCTCTACGTCGGCTGCCATGTCAGAATCAGCTGGGATTTGCAGTGGCGCTTCAGCCGCGTCGAGCAGCGCCGGCAGTAGCGTGGCGTCGCTTGTGGAGTTGAGAAACAACCCGGTTCTTGCCAGTGTGTAGTGCACGGCGCGCTGTAGAACCTCCGGATCGCGGATCGGCCGATACCAGCTGTATCGCTTCTCCTCGTCGGCATCCTGCCAGCGCCTCGCGGCGATAGCTTTAATGGTCTGCATGGCCACGCCGCGTTCCTGGCAGAGCCTGTATAGCCGTTCGAAACTCTCCGCGTAGGGACCACTGCGGTTCATGGTGTAGTTGTACGGGCACAACACGGAATCGAACGGAAAGGCTTCGAGGCTCTTCAGGTGCGCCGCCGCAACGTAGGTGCCGTGGCCGGTGACGCCGATGAACCGCACGAGCCCTTCATCTCTGGCACGGGTTAGGGCCTTCAGCGCACCATGCGCTCCCATGGCGGTGTCCCACTCATCGGGTTTGACGAGGTTGTGCATCTGGATGAGGTCCACCTGGTCCACCTGCAGGCGCTCGAGGGAGCGATTGAATTGTGCCCAGGCGCCTTCTTCGGTGCGCTCGCCTGTTTTCGTGGCGAGGAAGACGTCGCTTCGATGGGTTTTGAGCCACGGCGCGAGGCGCAGTTCCGAATCGCCGTAGGAAGCAGCGGTGTCGATGTGGTTGAGTCCGCGCTCGAGGATCATGTCCAGCGTGGCGATGGCGCGTTCCGGCTTCATGGCGCCGAGCGCTGCCGCGCCGAATATGATGCGGCTACTCAGGTGGCCGGTGCGGCCGAAAGGTATTCGTTCGATCATCTCGTGCCCTCGTCAGACGAAGGCACGAGCATAACAACCGACTAGGCGATGGTGTTAGCCACCACGCCGATCAGCACGCCGACAATGGCGATGATCACACCACACCAGCTGATGGCACGGAGAATGGTTTCATCGCTTACTTGACTGTGTACTTGCACGAGACTGCTCCACTTCGTGTTGAGGTCTCGACAGCGTAGACGCTCGTGCGGCCCGCGCCGATTCGATGCCTTGCGGTGCACGGCAGGTCCCACACCCGGCGTGCGGTGTGTCACGTTGACGCTCCGCAGAGCATCGGTCACCCTTCGGCGCTGTCCACGCGGAGCCAGGAGGCCGCTATGCCTGAATTCAAAACGTCGGATCGCATCACCGGTGGCGAGGTGACGCTCTACTACGAGGTGCACGGCGAAGGGGTGCCGATTCTGCTCATCGCTCCGGGCGGCATGAAGTCGGCCATACCGGTGTGGGGCAACGCGCCGTACAACCCCATCGAGGCGTGGGCGGACGGTTTTCAGGTGATTGCCATGGATCAGCGTAATGCCGGGCGATCTTCCGGGCCGGTGCACGCCGAGCATGGCTGGAATACCTATACGGAAGATCAGCTGGCGCTGCTCGATCACCTGGGCGTGCGGGAGTTTCTCGTGGCCGGCATGTGCATCGGCGGCCCCTATGCCCTAGGTCTCATCGAGGCCGCTCCTGAGCGGGTGCGCGCGGCGGTGCTCTTTCAGCCTATCGGCCTGACGGATAACCGCGAAGCCTTCTACCAGATGTACGACGGCTGGCAGGCGGAGCTTGCTGAGCGACGGCCTGAAGTGACCACCGCCGACTGGCAGGGCCTTCGGGAGAACATGTACGGCGGTGACAAGTTCATGTTCAACCTTGATGACGATGCGGTGCGCCAGGTCAGCACGCCGCTGCTGGTGCTCATGGGCCAGGACCTCTACCACCCGGAAGCCAGCAGCCGCCGCCTGGCGGAAGTGGCGCCGCAGGCGCGGCTGATCGAATCCTGGAAAGCTGGTGGGGATATGACCCAGGCCGCCGCCGAGACGCGCGCGTTTCTCGAGGCGCACGCCAGTTGACCCGCACGGCAGGCTGCCGATCGGGTATCCTGCGCCCTCAATCGACGCGAAGGAGTTTTCATGAGCCTAGTGGCCGTCTTCAACACCTCAAAGGGCACCATCCGCACGGATCTGTACCCTGAGCAAGCCCCAGTCACGGTGGCCAGCTTCATCAATCTGGCGCGCCGCGGCTTCTATGATGGCCTGAGCTTTCATCGTGTCATCGCCGATTTCATGATCCAGGGCGGATGCCCGCTCGGTAGTGGCACCGGCGGTCCGGGCTATCGGTTCGAAGACGAATTCGACGCAAGCCTGCGCCACGATGGCCCCGGCAAACTGTCCATGGCCAACGCCGGCCCCGGCACCAACGGCTCGCAGTTTTTCATCACCCATGTCGCCACACCCTGGCTGGACAACGCGCACAGCATCTTCGGCGCTGTGCAGGGTGATGCCGACCAGGCAGTGGTGGATGCCATTACCCAGGGCGACAACATCGTCAGCATCGAGATCGAGGGTGATGCGGATGCGCACCTCGAAGCGCATGCGGACCGTGTGGCGGAGTGGAACGCAGCACTCGACAAGTAGCAGCCGGCGGGATCAGCCAGACGCGTTTGGCGGCAGGGGCGGTATCACCGCCTCCAGCCCCTCCCGAATGATGCGTTCGATGAGCGGCAGGTGTTGCCGGCCGATGAATACCTCCCCGGCAATGCGGTAGGCGGGGACATCGAACACGCCGGTTTCTCCCGCGTCATGCAGCAGCGCAGCCCCTTGCGCCAGAGCCGATTCTGAAATCACCGGCCCGCCGGCCGCCGTGAGCAGCTGCTGCACGCCGGCTGCGTGTAGCGGCGCCGGGTTGCCGCTCCAGTAATGATCGTACAGCGAGCCCAGGAAGTCGGCGGCGATACGCGGCTGGCTTGCGACCGCCGCCAGCGCAGCCGCCACTGCCGACGGAACCCACTCCGCGTTTGGTGTGTGCATGGGCAGGCCGCGCCAGCGGGCGTAACGCGCCGCCTCGTCGTCCTGGTACGCCTGGCGCACGCGCTTGTGCCGGTCGCTCACCGTCTCTTCGCCATCGGCGCTGGCAACGTGGCGCCGTGGTTTGCTGGCCATGTGCCAGGTGGCTTGCAGATTGGTGCGAGCGAGTAGCGCAAGCGTCGGTTCAAAGGCCAGGTACGACGCCGCCGAGGTGGGGTCGACATAGAGGTCGATGTGCATCACGGCGCGCTCTCGTAGGCGGTGTCTGGCGCCGTTCCCTGGCGGCCGGTGAGCAGCCAGCGCACGGCGGGCAAGTGCTCGCGGCCGAACAGGATCTCGCCGTCCGCCACGTAGGTGGGCACGCCGTAGATTCCCGCGGGGTGCAGTTGCACCTGCAGTTCATCGTGCAGCGCGCGGCCGGCACCGAGCGCGTAGGCCTCGAAGCCGCTAACGTCCACATCGGCATGCTCGAGGGTGGCGCGAATCACGCTGACGTCTTCGATGTTGAGCGCACGCTGCCAGAAGGGCGGGTATACCGCGCGCAGGTAGCGCGCCACCGCATCCTGGCCCTGCGCCGCAGCCCAGAGAATGCCGATGCCTGCCAGGGACGAATCCCAGATTTTCTGCGTGCCGTACAGGCTGATGCCGCGCATGCGGGCGTAGCGTTTGGCGTCCATGTAGGCGTAGCGCACGGCGTGCCACTGCTTCTTCGAGCGGTTCTGCTCCGTGACTCTGCCTTCGGCATTGGTTTTTGCGGTGCCGAGGTAGCTGCCGATGTTCAGCGTCAGCGGCCGCCAGTCGATGGCGATACCGAGTGCTGCGGCGAGAGCGAGCGTCGGCTCGATGGCCAGATAGGCGTACGGGCTTTTCACGTCTACGTAGACGATGAGCGGATGTTGCGAGAGCAGCGGCTGCATGGGGGCATGATCTCAGGCGGCGGGGCGGTTGTCTTGCCCGCATGGTCTGGCGGAAGATGACCGGGTCTCAACTGCCGGGTGGAACATGGCCGAGAAGCTGCTGCTGGAAGGATTGAAAGTGCTGGATGTAGCCAGCTGGATTGCGGCGCCGGTGGCCGCCACCCTGCTCGCCGATCTCGGCGCTGACGTCATCAAGGTGGAGCTGCCGCAGATCGGCGACGGTTACCGCAACTACGCGTTGCTGCCGGTGACGCCGGACAGCGACGAGAACTACGCCTGGCAGCTTGATGCGCGCAACAGGCGTTCGCTCTCGCTCAACCTGAAGACCGAGGAGGGCATGGCCATCCTCATGCGTATGGTGCGCGACTGCGACGTGTACATCACCAATCAGCCGCTGCCTCTGCGCCGTCAGCTCGGGCTCACCTACGAGGCGCTCGTCGAGGTGAACCCGCGCATGATCTACGCATCGCTCACCGCCTACGGCGAGCACGGTCCGGACCGCGATCACGAGGGCTTCGATCTGGTGGCCTACTGGGCGCGCTCCGGCCTCATGGACCTGGTGCGCGAAGACGGCGCGGCACCGTCGCCGGCGCTGGCGGGCATGGGTGATCACCCTACGGCAGTGACCTTATACGCCAGCATCATGACCGCCCTGCTGCGCCGGGAGCGCACGGGGGAGGGGGCATTCGTGCACACCTCCCTGCTCGCCAACGGCCTATGGTCTGCGTCGTGCCTCGCCCAGGCACAGTTCAGCGAGGCGGACTTCACCCCCTACCGGCATCCCAGCCGCGGCAACTATCCGCACGGTGCTTACAAAACTGCGGACGGCCGTTGGATCGTGCTGAGCATGCTGCGCATGGAGGAGGACTTCGACCGGCTCATGCTGCTGCTGGATGCACCGGACGTGCTGGTGGATGAGCGATTCTTGTCCGCGGAGGCGCGTCTGGCCAACGCGGCTGAATTCGTGGCCGCACTGCGGCCACATTTTGCCCGCCAGCAATCCGCCGACTTCATGACACGTGCCCGGGAGGCTGGCCTCAATGTGGTGCTTGTGGCGCAGCTGACGGATCTGCCCAACGACCCGCAGCTGCGCGCCAACAACATGCTGCGGGAGACGACGCCGGACGTGTCCCGCTATCCGGTTGTCGACAACCCGCTCAACGTCGAGGGTCTGGCGCGCCGACCGGTGACGAAGCCGCCTGAGCTGGGTCAGCACACTGATGAGATTCTCGGTGAGCTTGGCTTTGCCCCGGGGGACATCGAGCGCCTGCGGCGCGACGGCGTGGTCTGAGCAGCAGCGATGGACCCGATTTCCCAAGCCACGCTGGGGGCGTTGGCGGCGCGGGCCGTTACCGGTAGCCGGTTCTGTGCCGGCGTCCGAGCGCCGGTGCTGCTGGTGGGGGCTGCCGCAGGTGCCGCGCCCGATATTGACGTGCTGTTTTCCATCGGCGGCGATTTCTACGATCAGCTGGTGACCCACCGGGGCATCACCCACTCCCTGTTCTTCGCGCCGGTATTCGGGCCGCTGTTGGGTTGGCTGGTGTGGCGCTGGCGGCGTCACCGGCTCGGCGACGAAGCGCAGGAGGTGGGGGCCCTGGGTGGCTGGATATTGGCCTGCATGGTGGCGCTGTGGTCGCACCCACTGTTGGATGCGCTGACGCCCTACGGCACGCAGCTGCTGTTGCCGTTTACCGACGCCCGCTTTGCGGTGTTTGCCATGCCGATCATCGATCCGGTGTACACGCTTGCGTTGATCGTTGGGGTAGTCCTCGCTGCGCGGCTGCAAGCGGCGCGTGGCGCGGCTTGTGTGGTGCTGGCGATCAGCAGCGCCTACCTGCTGTGGGCCTGGCATTTGAACGTGGGGGCGCGTGACTATGCCCGGGCGGACCTCGAGGGCAGGGGGGTTGCGCCTGCGCAGGTGGAAGCCTTTCCCACCATCCTGCAGCCCTTCATGCGGCGTGTGGTCGGCCGGACGCCAGAGCGTGACTACGTGGGCCACCTTTCCATGTGGGATCCCTGCGCCATTGACTGGGGTGAGGGCGAGCGGGCGCCGGATGATCTGGTAAGTGCTTTCGAGCAGCGCCGCGACGGGCGCATTTTTTCCTGGTTCGCCATGGGCTGGACCCACTACGCCGTGCGCGACAACGGCAGCGGCGCCGAGCTCGTAGCGTCGGATCTGCGTTACGGCACCGAGCCGGACCCTGCGGTGAGCGTATTTTCCGTGGCGCTGCCGCTGGAAGCGGATGGCGCTCTGTCCTCAGCCCAGGCTGCAGGCGCCCGATATCAGCCCAGCGTCGATCGCGTGGATGAGCTCCTGAACGTTGCCTACGGCGCCTGCGTGGCGCCGTCTCAGGCCAGATGATCCAGCGGCAGGGCCGTAGATGACTTGATGCGCTCCATGGCGAAGGAGGACGACACGTCGTGCAAGGGCGCGATGCTGATCAACTTCTTGTACACCCGGTCGTAGTCATGGATGTCCCGCACCACCACCTTGAGCAGGTAGTCGGTGTCGCCGCTCAAGCGGTAGAACTCCACCACTTCCGGCAGGTCCCGCACCCCCTGGGCGAAGGCGCTGAGCCACTCGTCGGTGTGGGCGCTGGTCTTGATGGCGACGAACACCGTCACGCCGAGGCCCAGCGCTTCCTGGCTGAGCAGCGCCACGCGCTTGCGGACGAACCCGTCTTCCTCCAGCCGTTTGACCCGCCGCCAACAGGCGTTGGTGGAGAGGTTGACCCGTTCGGCGAGCTCGGCGTTGGACAGGCTCGCGTCTTCCTGCAGCAGCGCCAGCAGTTTGCGGTCTAGGCGGTCGAGCTTCACGATTGGGCACTCCGGCCGGTAGATTTGCTCATGATAGCGCGCATTTATGGGACGTTCTCCGCTATCCTGCGCGGATGGTGAATTCCGGTTCGAAAGTACGTTCCCTGCTGGCGCTGGACGGCGGTGCGGGTGTGCTTGCGTTGATGGTCCTCGCGGTGTTGCCAGCGCTGTGGCTGCAACATCCTGCCGTGGGCCTGGCGGGTGGTGCGGCATGCGCGCTGCTGCTGGGGCGTAACCCGCTGCCCTCCAGCACGAAGCTCGCAAAAATGTCGCTGCAGACGGCCATCGTTCTGCTGGGGCTGACCATGAATGCCGCAGCACTTCTGAGCTTGAGTCAGTCGTTTTCCGGTGCCGTCACAGCCTATGTGCTGGCGGCCATTGGTATCGGTTGGCTGGTAGCGAAAGTGTTTCGGGTGGACGTGGTGACGGCGAGCCTGCTGACGCTGGGCACCGCCATCTGCGGCGGCACGGCCATTGCCGCCTGTGCGCCGTTCTTCAAGGCCGATGCGGCGCGCATCGGGCTCGCGCTGGGGGCGGTGTTTCTGTTGAACATGGTGGCGCTGTTCGCGTTTCCGCCGCTCGCCACCTGGCTTGGCATGTCGCAGCTGGAGTTTGGCGGCTTTGCGGCGCTGGCGGTGCACGACACGAGTTCGGTGGTAGCCACCGCCGCGGTCTACGGCGAGGAAGCGGCGGAGGTGGCCACCACCGTCAAACTCGGCCGCACGCTGTGGCTGGTGCCGGTGGTGGTCGTGCTCGGCATGTGGAAGAACGGCGAGCGGGGACGGGCGCTGTTGCAGCGTGCGAGGGTGCCGCTGTTCGTCGTCGCCTTCATCGCCGCAGCCGTGATCGCAACCCTGTTCAGCCTGCCTGCGGAGCTCCTCAGTGTGCTCAAGATGGTGAGCAAGATCCTGCTGGTGCTGGCTCTGTACTTCGTGGGCCTTGAGCTCACCCGGGCGACGCTTGCGCGCCTCGGCGGCAAGGAAGGGGTGTTTGCTCTGGGCCTGTGGTTGTTGATGCTGCCGGTGGCCTACGTTCTGGTCATGCTCGCCGCCTGAATATCCATAAAGCCAAACGTTCTTTCCCAGGTTGGCGTGCTTTCGTTAGGGTGCGCGCATGACTGAACGACTCAAAGAAATCGCCCAAAGCCCGGTTCTCGGCACCGTCGCTGGCACCTTCGCGCTGGCTGGTTTTGCGGCCTACGCGTTTTTGCCGCTGCTCTGACGGGCCTGCCGAAACCTCCCGGCGGCGCCTTCTCGCCCCTGCTACGCGGCTTTTCTTGGCATCCGTTCACAAACGTACACCCCGTGCTTGACAGCCCCCATCGTCCCGCATAAATAAACGCCTGAGGAAGGTGTACTTTTGCTCGATTCAGGAGGGATCTCTTGGCGCGTGCTCGACGGAAGACTGCTGGTAAGAAAGCACCGAGCAAGGCAGAGAAGGTGGCGGTTGCCACGGACGGCGAAGAGCCGCTGGCGGCCGAGGCTGCAGAGTCGGATCTCGTCGACGACGTGGAGCTCGACAGCGATCTGGACGATGACGACGACAGCGTCGACAGCGGTGACGATGACTTCGACAGCGATCGCGACAGCGACGACGATGACGAGGCGCCGGACCTCGATCGTGTGCTCGCCGAAACCCCTTCCAACGGGTTGGCGCTGCGCCGCGAGATCGAACGTCGCCTGGAAGAACGTCGGCTGGCCAAGGATCTCGACGATCTCGATTTCGACCTCGACTGACCCAAGACGCCGGACTTATCGACCCTACTGACACAACCCCGAACGTTCGTGACCTGGTGCTGGTAGGTGGCGGGCACACCCACGTGCAGGTGTTGCGCGCCATCGGCATGCAGCCCTGGCCGGGTGTGCGGGTAACCGTGATCTCCCGTGAGCTGCGTTCCCCGTACTCGGGTATGTTGCCCGGCCACGTGGCGGGGGTTTATACCGACGATGAGATGCATATCGACCTGGCGCCGCTGGTGCGCTTTGCCGGTGCGCGGCTGATTCACGCCTCGGTGATCGGTGTCGATGTGGACAACCACGAGGTGTTGTGCGCCGGGCGTCCGCCAATCCGTTACGACGTGCTGTCCATCAACTCAGGTTCCGCGCCCGAAGCCGTAGGACGCGGTGTGGCGGTCAAACCCATCGGTCGGTTTCTGCCGAAGTGGCGAGAAACGGTGGCGGGGCTGCAGCCCGGAGCCCGCATCGCGATCATCGGTACCGGCGCCGGCGGCGTCGAGCTTGCGCTGGCCATGCGCGCCGCGCGGGCCGATCTCGAAGTGCATCTTGTTGGCCGAAGCTGGCTGCCGGGATTCAATGCCCGCGCGGCGCGCCTGCTGCACCGCGCTTGCGAGGCGCGGGGTGTGACGGTGCAGTTGGGTGACGAGGTAACCGATGCGGCTCTGCCGGATGCGGATGCGCTGTTCTGGGTGACGGCGGTGGTTGCCCCGCCCTGGGTGGCGCAGAGCGGATTGGCCGTAGATGCGAACGGTTTCGTCCGTGTGAATGCGTACCTGCGTTGTGTTTCCCACGACAACATCTTCGCCGCTGGAGATGTCGCCTGCCTGGAGGGCCAGGAACGTCCCAAAGCCGGCGTGTACGCGGTGCGTGCGGGGCCGGTGCTGGTGCGCAATCTGCGTGCGGCGTTGCTGGGTGGGCGGCAGCAGCGTTTTCGGCCGCAGCGGCAGTTCCTCACGCTCATGGGTGTGGGGGACGGCACGGCGGTGGCTGCCAAGTGGGGCCTCGCCTGGCGAAGCCGCCTGATGTGGCGTTGGAAAGACTACATAGACCGTACCTTCATGCAGCGCTTTTGTGACCTGCCGAGGATGGAGCCCGCCTCGCCTGCGCTGCCGCCCGCACTTCAGGCCGCGGTGCCTGACACCATGCGTTGCGGTGGCTGCGGCGCCAAGCTCGGCGCTGACCTGCTGTCGCGGGTGCTCGGTCGCTTGCCCATTACGCCGCGCGAGGATGTGGAGGTGGGTATCGGCGACGATGCGGCGGTGGTGCGCAGCGATGGGCGGATGGTGGTGAGCACCGACGGGCTGCGCGGCATGATGGATGACACCTATCGATTCGGCCGTATCGTCGCTCATCACAACCTGAATGATCTGTTCGCCATGGGTGCGCGTCCGGCCACGGCGCTGGCCATGGCCACCGTGCCGCTCATGGCGGAGCCGCTGATGGAGGCGGAACTCACAGAGCTTCTGCTGGGTGCTGTGCACGTGCTGGAGGAGCACGATGTCACGCTGGTGGGAGGCCATTCCTCGGAAGGCGCGGAGCTCTTTCTCGCCCTTACCGTGATGGGTGCGCCGGGCGGCAGGGCGTTTCGCAAATCCGGTCTGCAAGTGAAGGACGTGCTGGTGCTGACAAAACCCATCGGTACCGGCGTACTGCTGGCTGCTGACATGCGTGGGGAGGCCGCGGGTGAGGATGTGGCGGCCGCGGTGCAGTCCATGGACCTCAGCAACGCGACGGCGTGTGCGCTTCTGGCCGAACACGAGGCCACAGCGGTCACCGATGTCACGGGCTTTGGCCTGCTCGGCCACCTGGCGGAGATGCTCCGGGCTTCCGATGTCGGCGCCGAGGTGCAGGCCGCGCGGGTGCCGTTGCTGGCTGGCGCGAGACAGCTCATAGACGCTGGCATTGCAAGCTCCCTGCAGGAGAACAACGAGCGCGTGCTGGGGGACTTTCACTGCCAGACCGATGCGCGGCTGCTCTGCGACCCGCAGACCTCCGGGGGCCTTCTGGCGGGCGTGCCGCAGGCACAGGCGCAGGCGCTCATCGCTGCGCTGCATGCTGCGGGCTACCCCCAGGCAACCGTCATCGGCGCCGTCACCGAGCGGCCGGGTGCCGGGCGGGTCGGGCGGGTAGTGTGAAAGTCCTGTTCGTAACGGACCCTCTTTGCTCCTGGTGCTGGGGCATGGCGACGGATATCGACCTGGTGATGCAGCGGCTGGAAGGCCGCGTCGAATTCGACCTCCTGCTCGGCGGCATCAACACCGATGGCACGCAGCCGGTGGGAGCCTACGGTCGGGCGCGTATCCTGTCGCTGTGGCGCGAAGTGGAGGCGACCACCGGCCAACCCTTCGGGTCTCGACTGCCCGAGCGGTACGTGCACAACTCGCTGCCCTGCTGCCTGGCGGTGGAAGCCGTGCGCAGACTCACCGGTGGGCCGCCGTTCGCCTACCTCAAGGACCTGCAGGGTCGCTTCTGCCTGCGTGGCGAAAACGTCACCGACCGGGTGCTGCTGCGTGAAGCTGCGATGCCCTACGGCGTGGCGGCGGATGCGTTTGATCAGTTGTTCGACGACCAGGTGGTGCGCGACGCTCTCGCGCCCCAGTTTGCGCGCGCCCGCAGCTACGGCACCCATGCCCTGCCGAGCGTGCTCGTGGAGGCGGGCGGCAATACGCGACTGCTGGCCGGAGGCTATGCCTCAGCGGAGATGCTGCTGGAGATGCTGGAAGCAGCCTGATCGGTTGCCGGCCGGCGCGCCCGGCCCCTATGCTTGCGGCAGATCATCAGCGGGGAAGAGCCATGCACGATATCGTCATTCGCGGGGGCAGCGTTTTGGACGGCACCGGTGCGCCAGCGCGCAGCGCCGACGTTGCCGTACGCGATGGCCGGATCGTCGAGGTCGGCGTCGTCGGTGGCCGGGGCAGGCAGGAGCTCGATGCCCACGGCGCGCTCGTGACCCCGGGATGGGTCGACATTCACACCCACTACGACGCCCAGGCTACCTGGGATTCCGGG
>JAUILW010000492.1 GCA_030432795.1 Gammaproteobacteria bacterium | reverse complement strand
GAGCCGGAGCAATCCAGCGCGAGCACGACGTGCAGCTGTCGCCGTGACAGCTGGCCTGGGTCGAGCGTCGGGGTAACCGGTCGGTCGCTCATCTGGACACGACCTCAGCGACACGCCCGCCACCGAAATCGATGCGCACGCCAGGCGCCAGGCGAATGTTGCGCCCCTGGCCGATGGTCTGTTTGGAGCCGTCGCGCAACGTCACCGCCCATTCATCGGCAGCGGTGTTCTTCAAACCCAGCACATCCTTTCTCGTCGGGTGCTGGGTAACTTCCGCACGCACGCCAGGGGCGTACGCCGCAAGGTCCATCGGCTCGCCGACGCGTACAGACACCATGCCTGCCGCGAACTGCAGCACGATGCTGCCAGGTTGTGATACCGCCGCCGCTGCCGCAGCAGGGGCACTAGGAGCCGCCCTCGCGGGCGCCGCGGCCGGCGGGCGATCACCCGGTTGTACGACGATGGAACCGTAGGTGTCCACCGTGCGGCCAAGGGCCATCTCGAGCTGCCGTGCCTTGAGCAGACACGACACCACAAACACGCCCCCCGCTGCCACCGACAGGTAGGCGAGCGACGGCACGAACCCCTGGCTATTCCAGGCAGCATGCAGCGCCGACGTGCCGATCCATGCAATACCCACCATCTTCAGGGCATTGCCGGGGCGGATGACCGCAAGACCTATGAAATAACCGGTGATACCGGCCCAGGCCATGTGACCGACCATACCGCTGATGGTTCGCGGTAGTAGCAGCATCAGTGCAGCCAGCAAGCCACCCTCACCGCTGTAACCTTCTTTCAACGCACCTTGAAACGCCTGCGCGACGTACTGACCTCCAGTTTCGATGAAGATGAAACCGGCGCCACCAAACAGGCCCATGAGCAAGCCGTCCAGGGGGCTACGGATGGCAATCAGATCGTAGAGTTTCTCTGGTATACGTTCACGCCAGACCTGCGCGTGTACGACGATGTACGCGCCAAAGAGTACAAGCGTTACCTTCATCAACTCTTCCATGAGCCCAGCGCCAAAGAACATGCCCACGAAGTGCGCGCCGAGGGACTTGTTCATCATGTCTTCCCCGCCCGGCAGGATCTCGCGGAACAGGGTGAAAAACGGCGTGCTGATCGGCGTCATCAGCAACGCACACACGAACGCGGAGTTGATCAGATATCCCCAGAACGGACGCTCAGACTTGGAGTAGATGTACATCACCAACAGCACCACGAGCAGCAGGTAACCAGTCACCACCCAGACCAGGCTCTGGAACACCGCAAGGGACGCCTGGTTCAGCTGCATGATCTGGCCCATGTAGTTGAACAGCGCCAACGACATCAAGCCGGTGATCGTCACGAAGTAGAATATCGGGCTCTTCAGCAGGTTGATTTTGGTCGAACGAAACGGCACCAGCTCCGAGTGGCTGGCCTCGTGAAAGTCACGCGGCACCGGCGGCATGTCCTGACCTGTGGGTTTATCTTTGTCGCTCACGGCACCTCCTCGCGATGACTTCGCTTCAGCCGCAGGTGGCGATGCAGAGCGTTGCATCGTCCCCGCTCCCGTTGTCCGTCACCTCGCGTAACCATCCAGGCAAGGCTTCGACAGTAGACTTAAGCGAATTTCCTTCGGCAGACAGGTCACGATAGTTGGCCACCACCGAAACGAATGCTTCGCCATCTACGAACGATTTGCTGACCCCGTCGGTGCTGACGAAGGCGAAATCCGGCCATCGAGCGGCCTGCTCACGGTTGAACAGGCGCCTTTTCACGAACCGGGCGGCATTGTCCATGCACAGCGAATAGGTCTCCTCCCCCACGAGGTCATCCTCTTCGAACGGACGTTCGATGGTGCCGTCCGCAAAGCCCAGCAGCAGATCGCCATCGCCCAGCTGCAGGGCCAGCAGGTGGTTGCCGCTGCCGGCTACGGCCACCAGCGTGGAGCCGTAAGCGACCACCCCTTCTTCGCATGGGCGCTGTTCCAGGTCTGCGAGGACGGACTGCAGCCACAGGGCGTGCAGATCCTCCGCGAGCTCCGGCAGGGATTCCGGGTCGTCGAAAAACCACGCGAGCGTTTCCTTCAAAGCACGCACGGCGAGCTGCGACCCAACATCCGAGCGGTGGTGCCTTGGACCGCCATGCCCATCGGCTACGGCGATGAGGAAACTGCTGCCCGCATCGAGACCCGGCTCCGCAAGCCACGCATCCTGATTCGGCAGGTTGCGACGCCTGTGCGAAGCACCCAGCACGCTGCCGCCTGCCGTTTTCCACAACAGCTCCTTCATGTCGGTACATCCTGCGGGTTGCTGACGGTGACGTGCCGGTCGCCAATGGCAATGGCTGTCCCGTGCATCAGCCGCACGGTCTTGCCGGGCGGAATGGCCGCGGCACTGTAGCCTGGTATTTCTACCCGCCACGGCGTCTCCGAGCGGTTTGCAAGCCCGAGAACCTGCGGCTTGCTCGGGTGCGCCTGCACCTCACCGACAACCCGTTCGGAACTTTGTCGCTCATCAATGTCCGCGAGCGTCACATCGCGCCCGGCCGGTAAGGTGATGACCCGCCGCCCGGCTCGTAGCGCCGCCGGCGGCATCAACGGTGCACCGCAACGCGCGCACCCTTCGAGGTCGGTATCCGGCTCGTAAACGTACTGGTAATCACACTCCGCACAAGCGGCGATCGCACGGCGCGCGCTCGCGAACGCAGCACGCCACTCGTACTCGTGCACCCGGCGTCCGGGGGTGAACAGACCCACCGTGAACGAGCGTTCAAACAGCGCTCTGAGTTCCGAGTTGAGGGACCTCCAGCGGTGCGCGATGGCATCGTGCATAGGGCTCAACAGGCAGTTGGCCGTATTGACCGGATCGAATATGAACACCGGCTCTGTGCCATACAGACGCTCCTCGGCGGCCGCGTCGAGCAGCTTAATCTCGAGCTCCCGACGACCGTCCAGCGGGTGCCAGGCAAAGCTGACGTAAAAAAACATCACCGCCATGGA
>JAUILW010000491.1 GCA_030432795.1 Gammaproteobacteria bacterium | reverse complement strand
ATGCCTATGTCGAGCACAGACCGCTCGATCCACAAAGGCTAGCCCTGTGGCAGGTGTATGTGGCTGCCGCTGCCCACAAGTACATGGGGGAATGGCGGCTGGAACCGGAGCGCGAAGCGCACATGCGCCGTGAGGCTTTGGCATGCGTGCGCGAAGCGGCAGCGGCCATCGAAGGCGGCGAGCTGCTCTAGAAGCCCGGCCGCTTGCTCAGCGAGCGGCGGATGCCAGCCAGGCAGCGGCGGCGATCGTGCGATGCTCTTTGGTCCAGGACTTCGCCGTGTCGGGTTTCAGCGCTTTCAGCTGCGCATCGAGCCCCTCGACGCTGAGCCCGAGCTCGGCTGCGGCAGTTGCTAAGGTGTTCTTCTCATCCTGCTCCACGTAAGGCATGCCGATCGCGCGTAGTGCATGGCGGGTGGCATCCCGCACTGCGTCACCCTCGGCGATGTGGATGTGTGCGTGGGAGGCGAGCGACTCCTGCAGACTGTGCACGATGCCACGCCCCACCAGCAGCACGGCGCCTGTCCATCTGAGGCCTTGCTCAGCGAACGCCTTGCTGAATTCTTCGAGCTGTACTGCCGCCAGCACATCCTGTCTGGCGCGCGCCTTTAGAATTAGCGCCTCAGCGTCGGGGTGTGGAGCGCTCTGGGTCAGCTCCTCCCAACCACCGGCCACGTGGTACGGCTCTTGGATCTCGCGAGGCTGATCGCGAAACAGGTCCAGTCGTAGTGCCGCTACCGGCCGGGGTTGTGCGGTTCTTTGTTTGACCGCCACCACGGCGAGCCAACCCAGGTGCGCCTTGAAGCCAACGCTTACATCCTGCCTCGCCATGTGTTCTCACCTCCCGGCGCCGTTTTCTGACCTACGCTGCCGCGCCGCGCACGTTGAACAGACGCAACAGGTACTCGACGATCAAGCCGAGTCCTACAAGCGTGACCAGGGCACCAATAACGCCGCCGATGTAGGGGATGTTGATGGCTACCACCACGATCGCCAGCCCCGCCAGCAGCGATTGCCAGCTGTTGCTGTCCGCTTGGAACAGCATGCGGCCGACGATTGCTCCCACCAGCACCTTAGCGAGATAGAGGGCGATCAACCACAGCGCGATGGCAATCATGGCGAGCGGCAGGCCGATGATGGTCAGGCCTAGGACAAGTGCTGCCACCGGAACACTGATCATCCCGAGCAGGCCGAAGCAGGCCGTCTTGAAGGTTTGCATGCCGCTGCCGAGAGCGATGTTGCGCATGCTCGGCAGGAGCCAGAGAAGCAACAGGCCGGTGACAAAGGCGCCGAACAGGTACGCAAGCTTCCACAGGTAGAACTCGATGGAACGGTAGCGACTGCCGCCGCTGGCCCCTTCCGGTGCCTCCTCGAACGTGACTTCACCCATAACGGAAGCAGATTCTGCGCGGTGCAGGCCATCCGGATCGCTGGTGTGGAAGCGCACGTTGCCGCCAACCTGTGCATCGCCCAACAGCCGCAGCTGACGGCCGGCAACGACCAGATTCTGGTCGACCTGTCCTTCGATTTCCACGGTCTCGCTAGCAGCGTGGAGGTCGCGGCCAACGCTACCTTGCATCAGTACCCGCTGCGCTGCGGTGGTCAGGTTGCCGCCAATTTGCGAGTTCGCGCCGATGTTCACTTTCTCACCAGCCGCCCACAGGTTGCCTGATGCGGAACCCTCTACTGTGAACGTGGAGGCGGCGCCAAGGACCATGCCGCCGGCATCACCCTTGAGCGTCACCGTCTCGGCGAACGTGATGATGTTGCCGCTCACCTGTCCGGTGATGTCTACACGTTGTCCCACAGCGATGAGATCGCCGTTTACCGTGCCTTCCACCAGAATCGTTTCGCTGGCGAGCATGAGGGTGTCTTCGATGACCTCATCCGCGCCGATCGTCAGTACGTTGTCAGACTTGCGGACATCCAGGGCCATGGCCGACGGGGTGGTCATTGTGAAGACACAGGTAGCGGTGACAAGGAGGCAGACATTGTGCGTCACGCTGAACCTTCGGCTGCTCATGAGCAGCCATAGCGTCAGGGCTGCTGTGAAGCAGACGACGATAAATCCTATGTAGGCATCGAACATTGCGGTTCCTCTTTCGATCAGGTGCAGTAGGAATTGGCTCGACACCGCATAGGCGTCGGGCAGGTAGAACGAGGTGATGCGGGAGCTTGCGTTGATCACCAGCTCGCCGAAGATGGTTTTCCACAGGAACTGTGCCAGCCAGAGCACCAGGCCGGTGCCGATGTTGGCGATGGCAAAGCTGCGTAGGCTTATGGGGCGAGAGAATTGCGGCATCGCTGCTGGTGCATCCTCGCCCGCCTGCAGGGCCATGGTGATCGCTCCAGCCTCGGCTTGCAGCGCGGCGACGACTGCCCGGCATTCGTGGCAGTCGGCCAGGTGTGCCGATACTGCGCCCGCGGCGGGGTCGCCGAGCGCTTCATCGGCGTACATCGATAGCTCGAGCTGTGTGGGGTGACTCATGATGCGTCGGCCTCCGGTGAGATGCTCGAAAGCTCAGCGCGCAGCCGTTGCTTGGCGCGCAGCAGCAATACACCGACATGGTTGCGACTGATGGATAGCTGCTCGGCAATCTGCTCGTAGCTGAGCTGGTTGAAGTAGGCGAGTACCAACACTACCCGGTACCTGGCGTCGAGTCGGGCGATGGCATCGTTTACCGCATCGCTGCGCTGCTCTGAGATCAGCTCGCCCAACATAGGTGCTTGCGCGTCGGCAATCTGCTCGATCTCCTCCGTCTCATCGCCAAACAGAGCGTTTGTTCTGTTCTCGTGGCGCAGCAGATCAAGGCAGTGGTTGTTGGCGATGGTGGCGATCCATTGCCAGAACGGTCGCTGTGCGTCATAGCGGTTGAAGTTTCTGTAGGCGCGCATGAATGTCTCTTGGGTTGCGTCTTCTGCCCGCTCCTCAGAGCTCAACAGTCGCCGGCACAGCCCGAAGACGCGGGGGTAATAGTCCGCATAGAGAATTT
>JAUILW010000490.1 GCA_030432795.1 Gammaproteobacteria bacterium | reverse complement strand
TGCTCATGGCGGGCCGCTCGACAACCCGCAGCCGTTGCGCGAGGCCGGAGTCCCTGGAGACGACCCGGCCGAGCGCACCGCGCAGCACCCTTTCGTCGCCCACCAGGCGCACCTCGCTGCGCGCCCGAGTGATACCGGTGTAGAGCAGTTCGCGGCTGAGCACCGGATTGTCCGTTGGTGGCAGCAGCAGCCACACGCGATCAAACTCCGAACCCTGACTCTTGTGCACCGTCATGGCGTAGGCGCTTTCGTGTGCCGGCACCGACGACGGCAGCAGCATCTGCAGGCCAGCCTCCGTGCGAAACCAGACCCGCAGCTGGCCGTCAGGGTCGGCAAGGCACACACCGGTATCGCCGTTGAACAGGCCCGCCCGGTAGTCGTTGCGCAGCACGATCACCGGGCGACCGTGGTACCACGTGCGCGCGCGATCAAGTCCCAAGCGTTCAACAAGCCGCTCGAACACGCGCCGGTTCATCGCCTGCGCACCAAACGGCCCCACCCGCGTAACGGTAAGCAAGCGCACCCCATCGAGCGCTGCCAGCGCTTCCTGCGGATCGTTGGCGTCATGCAACGGTTGGAACTGTGCTGCCAGCTCTGCCACCAGCCCGTCGATATCCCCAGCCGGCTCGAAGCGCACCGCCGCGTCGCCCTCCCGGGTAACCGCGAGTGCGGCGCCGGCATCGCCTTCATTCACCGCGGCAGCCAGCCGGCCGATGGCGCTTTGTGCAGTGAACCGGTGGCTGGTCTGCAGTGTGACCACATGATCCGCCATGGGCAGATCGTCCGCTGCGGGGTCAGACGGCGCGGCGGTCAGCAACGGCACCAACGCCTGCAACTGTGCACTGGTGAAATCGTTGACGCCGGCAGCGCTGCACAGCTCAGCCAGCACGGAGCCGGACTCCACGGAGGCGAGCTGATAGCGGTCGCCGAGCAGTATCAGGCGACAATGGTCAGGCAGCGCCGCGGTTAGCTTGGCCATCAGCGGCAGATCGATCATGGATGCCTCATCGACAATCACCACATCCGCCGCGAGTGGATGCTCTGCGTCGAAGCGCGGCAGCACCGTACCCCAACCAATGCCCAACAACCTGTGCAGTGTTGTGGCCTTCTCCGGCAGGTGTTCCCGCAAATCCTCACCAGCGGGCAGCGCTTCCAGCCCGCGCAGCATCGACTCCATCATCCGCGCCGCAGCTTTGCCCGTCGGCGCCGCCAGACGGATCGTGGGCGGCGTCTCACCCCTTCGCCGTGCCGCTTTGAGCAGCAGATGTACCAGCCGCAGCACCGTGTAGGTTTTGCCGGTTCCGGGCCCTCCGGAAATCACCGTGAGACGATGACGCAGCGCCACCGCCGCCGCCACCGCCTGCCAGTTGGGCTCGCCAGATCTGACCCAACCGCCATCGAACAGCCCACCCTCCTCGCCGAGCGGCGCAAGGTCGATATCGTCCGGCGGGGTGGCCAGCATGTGGCGCAGCCTGGCGGCCAGTGACCGTTCATAGCGCCAGTAGCGATGCAGGTACAAACGATCGTCTTGCAGAACCATGGGTGCCGCGCCCGTTCCATCGCTCACCAGGGGGCTTGCGCGCAACGCATCGTTAAACTCGGCCACGCTGCACTCCGCGGGCTCCCCCGGCAGGGCCGGCCCGTTGTCGGGGAGTACCAGACAGCTGTGGCCATCCGCCACCGCGTGGGACGCCAGCACCAGGCCGAGCGCGGTCAGCTCACAACCGCCGTGCCGCATACACCAGTCCGCGAGCGCCAACTCCAGCGGCCGAAGCGTGCCATTGCTGACATGCTGTCGAACACGCTCCAACAGGCCGGTCATATGGGTGCGCCTTTGCCAGCAAGTAGTGCATCGAACGCAAGGATGAAATCCGCCGGAGGCGAATCGATGAACACGCCGGTCGTCGGCGCCATACCGTTCAGCCCGCGCAGGAACAGGTACTGTGCGCCGCCCAGGTGCTGCTGCGGATCGTAGTCAGAGAGGTTCTGCTGCAGATGCCGGTGCAGCGCCACCAGATAGATCAGGTACTGCAGATCGTAGTGTCCCTGGCGCACGGCACCAGCCATGACCTCATGCGTGTAACCATCGGCAGGCAAGCCCAGATCGTTGGTCTTGTAGTCGATCACCCAGAACCGGCCGTCGGCCTGCACCACGAGATCGATGTAACCGTTCATCAAGCCGGCCAGGGTCTGCTCGGCACGTGCTTCGGACAGTTCCGCCGCATAGTCGAAGCGCTGCATCAGCGCAATCAGGTCACGCAACGGAGCACCACCAAGACGCATGTAAAACTCCATCTCCACCAACCGCGCCGATGCAGCAACTTCCGCCAGCGGACCGATGTGCGGCAGCGGTGTGTGCAACGTGCGGGAAAGCATGGCGCACACCCGTGTAAGCAGGTCGGTGCGTGCCTCACCCTCGCCTAGCGGCAAGCCGGCGTTGCTGAGGCTGCGGGCGGCGAATTCCTGGTGCGTGTCTGCTGGTTGCGCGCCGGGCTCCGGCCACGCCGTCACATCCAGGCGTTCGAGCATGTCATGCACCGCGGTACCGAAAGGGGCGCCGCGCAGCGGGATGTCTGGAATCCGCACAGCATCCGGCAATGCTGGTGGGATGTGCGCCTCATCATCATCACCAGCACGGCCAGAGGTATGGGTTGAACTGCTGACCAGCCGCGAGAAGCTGAACACAGACCACGGCGGACGGCGATCCGGCAGATCCGTGCGCGCCTGACCATCCGGCAGCGTACCGGGCGGCAGGCGAAACCCCTCGGGCAGGACCGGCGGCAGCGGTGCTAACTGAATGGCTCCCCCGGAACGGGCAGCGCACTCGGCCAGACCCTGGGCGATCGCTTCAGGCTCGACGTTCGTCTGCTCGCCATGCAGCAGC
Organism: Gammaproteobacteria bacterium; assembly: GCA_030432795.1. GTDB lineage: Bacteria > Pseudomonadota > Gammaproteobacteria > Pseudomonadales > Azotimanducaceae > SYFY01. The sequence goes on along the minus strand of JAUILW010000490.1, from coordinate 113 downwards.
CAGGCCAGGGCCGAGTTCTGCGTGGCGTTGATCGCTCCCCAACCGAAGAAGCAGGCCTGCTCAGCGCGGGTGAGCGCTACATACAGCAAACGCAGGCGTTCCGCGCGCGCCTC
>JAUILW010000022.1 GCA_030432795.1 Gammaproteobacteria bacterium | reverse complement strand
CCGGACCTGGTGGGCAAGATCGACCAGGCCGCACCCAATGCCCGCCCGAATACCGGCTACGGCATGACCGAAACCTGCGGCATCATCACCTCCATCAACGGCGACTACTTCGTGGACAAGCCGGAGAGCTGCGGGCCGGCCATGCCGGCATACGATGTGAAGTGTGTGGATGAGAACGGCAACGAGGTGCCGAAAGGCCAGCCGGGTGAATTGTGGGTGAAAGGTGGCCATGTCATCCGCGGGTATCTGAACCGGCCAGACGCCACAGCGGAATCCATCACGGACGGCTGGCTGCACACCGGCGACATGGCGCGCATCGATGAGGACGGGTTCCTGTTCATCGTCGACCGCATCAAGGACATGGTGCTGCGCGGCGGCGAGAACGTGTACTGCGCCGAGGTGGAAAGCGCCCTGTTCGAACACCCCGACGTGAGCGAGTGCTCCGTGTTCGGCGTGCCGGACGACCGGCTCGGAGAGGAAGTGGGCGTTGCGGTGTTCCTGCAGGAAGGCGCCAGCGTTTCGGCAGATGCGCTGCGCGCGCACTGCGCCAACCTCATCGCCAAACACAAGATACCCCGTTACGTGTGGTTCAGCGCCGAGCCGCTACCGCGCAACGCCAACGGCAAATTTCTCAAGCGCGAACTGCGCGAGAGGCTGAAAATCGAAGACGCTGCTTAAACCAAAGGAGCCCGTTAACGCCCATGTTTCGTGCAACCCTGATGACCGTGGCGATCGCGCTGAGCGCCTGTACCGCCACCCCTACGGAGCCGGAAAGCCCGAAGGGAATCGACACCGCGGAGCTGTCCACTGTCACCCGCGCGCAGGACGACTTCTTCGCCTACGTAAACGAACGCTGGATTGCCGCCAACCCCATACCGGACGAGTACACCGCTTACGGCGTCGGCCGTGTGGTGTTCGACCGTACCGAAGCGCAAGTGCACAAGCTCGTGGAGCAGGCACAAGGCAACACACAGGACGCCGATGCACAACGTATTGGCGCGCTGTACACAGCATTCATGGACGAAGCCGGTGTGGAAGCTGCCGGCCTCGAAGCGATGCAGCCATTGTTCGAGCAGATCGATGCCATCGCCGATCACGATGGCGTGTGGCGTGCGTTCGGTGGCCTGCAACCGCAAGGGGTCAGCGTACCGGTGGCTTTCTACAATGATGCCGACGCCGCAGACCCGGAAGTGGTGCGCCTGTACCTGTGGCAGTCCGGTCTCGGCCTGCCCGACCGCGATTATTACCTGGAGCCGGACGACAAGCTCGCGCAAGCGCGTGAGGACTACCGTGCACACATCGCCAACCTGTACGCGCTTGTCGGTTGGCCTGACGGCGCAGCGGCGGCCGATGCGATTCTCGCCCTGGAAACGAAACTCGCCGAAGCACAGTGGAGCCGCGTGCAGAACCGCGACCGGCAACGCATCTACACCAACAAGTTCACCAGCGATGAAGCAGACGCACTTACCCCAGGCCTGTCCTGGAACGCATTCCTTGCCGCCGCCGACATCCCAGCGCAGCCGCTGTTCATCCTCGCGCAGGACACCTACTTCGCCGCCCTCAGCGAGCTGCTCAGAGCCCACGATGTCGCGACCTGGCGCGCCTACCTCAAACTACACACGCTGAAGACCTTCGCCCCATATCTGACGCAGGCCATCGTCGAGGAGAACTTCGATTTCGAAGGCAGAAAGCTGCGCGGCCAGCAGGCCCAACGGCCGCGCTGGAAGCGCGGCATCGCACTCGTCAACAGCGCCGCTGGTGAGCTGCTCGGCAAGCTCTACGTGGCCGAGCATTTCCCGGCGGACGCCAAACGCAAGATCAATACGCTGGTGGAAAACCTGCGCACAGCTTTCGGCGAGAGCATCGACAACCTGGACTGGATGAGCGCGCCGACGAAGGCGCAGGCGCGAGAAAAGCTCGCGGCATTCACAGCCAAACTCGGCTACCCCGATCGCTGGCGCGACTACGCCGGCCTGGAAGTGACGGAAGACGATCTGCTCGGCAACGTGATGCGCGCCAATGCCTTCAACTACGCGCACGAGGTGGCCAAGCTCAGCGCGCCCACCGATCGCAGTGAATGGGGCATGACGCCACAGACAGTCAACGCCTACTACCGTCCGACCTTCAACGAAATCGTCTTCCCTGCGGCGATCCTGCAGCCGCCGTTCTTCGATGCCAGCGCCGACGACGCTCTCAACTACGGGGCCATAGGCGCCATCATCGGCCATGAGTTCAGTCACGGATTCGACGACCAGGGACGCAAGTTCGACGGCAACGGCCGCCTGCGCGACTGGTGGCAGCCCGCAGATGCGCAGGGCTATGAGTTCCGGGCAGCGGCGCTCGTGGCGCAGTACGACGCCTATCAGCCGCTGCCGGACACACCCATCAACGGCAAGCTCACCCTGGGGGAAAATATCGCCGATCTGGCCGGCATCATCATGGCGCACCGTGCCTATCGGCTCTCGCTGCGCGAGCAGCCCGCCCCAATCATCGACGGTCTGACGGGCGATCAGCGTTTCTTCATCAGCTACGCGCTCGCCTGGCGTGGCCACATGCGCGATGAGCGCCTGCGCGAGATCCTGCTTTCAGACCCGCACTCCCCTGGCGAGTATCGGGTGCTCGGCATCGTCAAAAACGTGCCCGAGTTCTACGAAGCGTTCAACGTGCGACCCGGCGATGGCATGTACCTGCCGCCGGAGGAGCGGGTGAAGGTCTGGTAAAGCGCGGCTACGAGTGGGACACTGCCGGGCGTACGAGCGCGGGAGCCGGACATGACCACAGATCGTCGAACCTTCATGCAGTACCTCACCGCCGCCGCCGTAGGCGCTGGCGCCATGCTCAAGGGCGAAGGCCTGCGTGCCGCGGTAGCGGAGGGCCAGACCAGTGCCGGCCTCGGCTCGCCATGGCCAGCCATGCAGTACCGCACCCTCGGCCGCACCGGTTACAACGCCAGCCGCCTGTTCTTCGGTTGCGGCGCAGCACTGTCCAGCCGCCGCCAGGATCGGTTGCTCAATACGGCATTCGATGCGGGTGTGAACGTTTTCGATGTGGGCTTCAAGCACTACTACGACGATGCGGAAAAGCACCTCGCCCCCTTCCTGAAAGCCCGGCGCGACGACATCTTCCTGATCTCGAAGGCCTACGTGCCCATCGAGGTGGAGGAGCAGGAACAGGCCTCGGCCGAGGCTCTGCGCGCCGCGGCCAAAGGCTGGACCGCGTACCTCGACGAGAGCCTGCGCGAGATGCAGGTGGATCACGTGGACGCCTACTACTTCATGGCGTCGTTCAACACCTCGGTGATCACCAGCGACGAGATGTACCGCGCCTTTGAAGATGCCAAGGCCGCCGGCAAGGTGTCCTACCTTGGCCTGTCCAGCCATCAGAACACACAGAATGTGCTCACCGCAGCTGCCGAGTCCGGTCGCTTCGACCTCGCCATGATCGCCATCACGCCCGGCGGCTGGTACGACTGGGAGAACAAAAACGTATTGGAGGGCTCGCCTCCCCTCACCGAACTCAAGCCGGTGCTCGACAAAGCGCGCGCCGCCGGCATCGGCCTCATCGGCATGAAGGCCGGACGTTTCCTGGCGGGCCGGCGATTCCTCGGTTGGGGCAATCCCGATGCGTTCGATGCGCACTATGACGACGCGTTTCTGCAGGCCAAGCTGTCGAGCTTCCAGCGCAGCTACGCTTACGTGCTCGAACATGGACTTGATGTCGTGAACGCTGACATGCAGAACATGGTGCATCTGAAGGAAAACTTCGTCGCTGCGGCCACCTCTGCCGAGTACTTTCGCACCGCTTGAAAACGCTCTTCTACCAACCTGCCGCCGGCATTGCCGGCGACATGCATCTGGCTGCGCTGCTGGATCTGGGTGTGCCGCTGGACTACGTGGAAGCGCAGCTCAGCAAACTCTCGCTCAGCGGCGAGTACCGGCTGGAAGTGCGTCCTGCCAGCAAGATGGGCATCAGCGGCACCTCGCTCACGGTGCATGCGAAGGATCAGCACGACCACCGGCACTACAGCACCATACGAGCCGCCATTGAGCGCGCTGGCCTGACGACGGGGGCGCAGCGCCTGGCGCTGGCCATGTTCGAGCAGATCGCCGTGGCGGAGGCGAAGATCCACGGCATCGACATCGAAAAAGTGCACTTTCACGAAGTGGGCGCCATCGACTCCATCGTCGATATCGTCGGCGGCGCCATCGCCATCGACTACCTTGGCGTGGATTACATCATCTGCAACCCGGTGCAGCTCGGCAGTGGCACCGTGCGCTGCGCCCACGGGGAGTTTCCGGTGCCCGCACCGGCAACCCAGGAAATCCTGAGCGGCGTTCCCTGCCTCTACGGTGGTGTCACCGGCGAGAGCACGACGCCAACCGGTGCCGCCATTCTCAAGGCGAGCGTCGATGCGTTCGCCCCGCAATCTGTCTTCATGCCGGAACGTTTCGGTTACGGCATCGGCCGCAAGGACTTCGAGGTGCCGAACGTACTGCGCGTGGTGCTCGGCACTACGCCTGACACGCAGCGGGTTTCCGGGATGGTGCAGATCGAGGCCAACATCGATGACATGAGCGCTGAAGCCTTCGCACCGCTCCTCGAGCGGCTGCTGGCACAGGGTGCGAGCGACGCCTGGTGCACACCCATCGTCATGAAAAAGAGCCGGCCCGCCACCCAGCTTGGCGTGCTGGCCCATGCAGACAAACGGCAGGCACTCATCGACCTGCTGCTGAATGAGTCCACCACTATCGGCCTGCGCGTGTTCGACGTCGCCCGGCACGAGCTCGACCGGGAAGTGCGCAGCATTGAAACCAGCCTCGGCACGGTACAGATAAAAGTCGTGCAGCAACCCAACGGTCGTTCGCGGTTCAAGCTCGAGCACGAGGACGTCGCCCGCATCGCAAACAGTATCGGCCGCGATTATCTGAGCACCCACCGGGCGCTGGAGTACGAAGTACAGACGAAGTTGGTATGACGCCAGCGGGCGCCCTCTCCTGCCTGGCGGTGCTTGCTGCCGTGGCCTGGATTGCTTACCGCTACGCCCGCGGTGCCTCTCGAAGCAGCAACGATTACTTCCTCGCGGGGCGCGCGCTACCGGGAACCTTCATCGCCGGTTCCCTGCTCCTCACCAACCTCTCCGCCGAGCAACTCGTCGGGCTCTCCGGCTCCGCCTACGCGCACAACCTCTCCTCCATGGCATGGGAGGTCACTGCGGGCGTTGCCATCATCATCATGGCGTTTGTTTTTCTGCCGAGGTTTCTCAGCGCCGGCTTCACAACGCTGCCGGAGTACTTCGAGCGCCGTTTCGACGCCCGCGTCCGCCGCCTCAGCGCGTTGCTGTTCGTGGCTGGATACACGCTGGTGACGATCCCTTCCGTACTGTACGCAGGATCTCTGGCGGTCATCGCCCTCACAGGACTTGCGCTGCCGCTCACGGTGGTGATGGCCGGCATAGCGCTGATCGGCGCTGCCTACGCGGTGGCCGGCGGACTGCGCGCCATTGCCATCTCCGACACGCTGTTCGGCGTCGGCCTGCTGGCGTGCGCCCTCGCCCTGCCGCTGCTCGCCCTGCAGGCGCTGGGCGACGGCAACATTGGCGCAGGGCTGGATATCCTGACAAGCGTTCACACCGAAAAGCTCAACGCCATCGGCGGGCCGAACGATCCTACCCCGTTTGCCACCCTGTTCACCGGCATGATCGTCGCCAACCTGTTCTACTGGGGCACTAACCAGTACGTCATCCAACGCACCCTGGGCGCACGCAGCCTGGCTGCCGGCCAGCAGGGCGTGCTGACCGCAGGATTCTTCAAACTGCTCATACCCTTCGGCGTCATGGTGCCCGGCATCATCGCCTATCACCTGTTTGGCGATGAGCTCGGCAACATGGACGCCGCCTACCCGGCGCTGGTGAAACAGGTATTGCCGGACGCGCTCAGCGGCGTCTTCCTGGCCGTGCTCATCGGTGTGGTTGTCAGCTCCTACAACAGCCTGTTGAACAGCGCTGCCACCATCCTGGCGCTGGACCTCGCCTCAGCGCGTGCGCGAGATCCAGTGCGCCGCGCGCGATGGTGGAGCGTGGGCATCACTGTGTTTGCCATACTCGTCGCACCGCAGCTCGAGCACGCGCCGGAGGGTCTGTGGCAGCTCATCCGCAAGTTCACCGGGTTCTACAACATCCCGACCATCGCGCTGGTGATCGCCGCCCTGTTCCTGCCGCGGGTGAATGCCCGCGGAGCCATCGCCGCGGTGCTGTTCCACCTGGCGGCTTACGGCGCACTCGCGTTTGTCTGGAACCCGGGCTGGCACTTCATCCACATCTACGGCGCCCTGTTCTGCGTGGAGATCGGCATCATGCTGCTGCTCGCAGACCCATCATCACAGGTAGCAAAGGCCTCGAAAGCCCCACCGCCAGCGCGTCACGGCACACCGGTGGACATGACCCCATGGCGATACCGTTGGCCAGCGGCGCTGCTGCTGGCCGCTGGCATCGTCGCTACCTACTGGCTCTTCTCCCCGCTGGGCATCGCCGCTCCCTGAAACCGGCTGGTATCAGCGTTGAAAGAGTGCGACGTAGGTATCGCGCAGCACGTTCTTCTGCACCTTACCCATGGTGTTGCGCGGCAGCTCCTTGAGGTTGATCACCGCTTTGGGTTGTTTGAACCGGGCGAGCCGGTCATCCAGTGCTACCCGTAACGCCTCCAGGGACACGTCCTCGCCGCTCGGTACCACCACGGCCACCACCGCCTCGCCAAAGTCCGCATGCGGCACGCCAATCACCGCAGACTCATCGATGCCGTCCAGCGCATCGAGCACTCCCTCCACTTCCTTGGGGTAGACGTTGTAGCCACCGGAAATGACCAGATCTTTACCGCGACCGACGATGCTGATGCGCCCGTCCGCATCCTGTGTGCCCAGATCGCCGGTGATGAAATAGCCATCCTCGCGAATCTCCTCCGCGGTCTTCTCCGGCATGCGCCAGTAGCCAGAGAAGACGTTCGGCCCACGCACCTCGAGCATGCCGATTTCACCCCGCGAAAGCTCAGCGCCGTCGTCCCCCGTCACCCGCATCTCCACGCCGGGCAGAGGAAAGCCCACCGTGCCCGCCACCCGTTCACCGATGAGCGGGTTGGTGGAGTTGATGATGGTCTCGCTCATGCCGTAGCGCTCCAGAATCCTCTGGCCCGTGCGCGCCTCGAAGGCATCAAAGGTCTGTGGTGTGAGCGGCGCGGAGCCAGAGATAAACAACCGCATGTGCGCCGCCGCCTGCGCCGTGAAGTCCGCTTCAGCCAGCAGTCGGGTGTAAAACGTCGGTACGCCCATGAGCACCGTCGCCCGCGGCAGCCAGCGCAGCACCTCCCTCACCTCGAACTTCGGCAGGAAGATCATGGGCGTGCCCTGCGTGAGCGCGCAGTGCATGGCGATAAACAGACCATGCACATGAAAGATCGGTAGTGCGTGCAGCAGCACATCATCCGCCTGCCAGCCCCAGGCGTCGATGAGGGAGGCCGCATTGCTGGCCAGATTGTCGTGGCTCAACATGGCACCCTTCGAGCGGCCGGTGGTGCCGGAGGTGTACACGATCGCTGCCAGATCGCTGCCCGCACGTGCTACGACGTCATCGCTCGGCGCCACATCGGCAGCCAGTGACGCAAGGCTGCCGCCCCCGGCTGCGTCCAGGGTGTGAAAGTGTACGTCGGTAAAACGCGCTTCGAGATCATCCGAGCGTTGCGCGCCCACGAACACCCGCGGTTCGGCATCGCCAAGAAAGTAGGCCACTTCTTCCAGCGTGTACGCCGAGTTCAATGGCACGTACACAGCACCACTCTGAAGGGTGCCGAGATAGAGCGCCAGATTGGCCGGCGACTTGTCCACCTGCACGACTACGCGGTCCCCAGGGGCAACGCCCAACGTCTTCAGCGCACCTGCAAAACGGCCGGCCTGTTCATACAACGCCGCAAAGCTGATCTCTGAGCCGTCGGGCAACAGCAGACACACATTCTCAGCAGATCGTGTCGCCACTGCCGCAAGCTGCGTAAATAGGTTTCCTGACAAATCCCGCCCCCTTTCATCGTTCGGTTGTTACCGAAAGTAATGTAAATCTAACTATCGATACTAACTGCTTGATTTTATGCTGTTAAAACGTTGCTTAGCCTTCTACCTTCTTGTACAGTTCACCCACTTTCAGCCCTGCCGCGATGGAGTGTACATCCGCCCCACCGGCGCACAACGCGCCCGGGGATTCGAGCTGAATTCAGGTGAGGGGAATTGTTTCATCTGATTTTGTCCCGCCATAACAATAAAAACAGGGATTACAAACCGCCTTTTAAGGCGGTTTTTTTTTGCCCGTTCGTCCGCCCCTCAGCTACCGCTTTCAGCCGATAGGCTTTCTAAGAAAGATCGATAAGCTGTTGATTCAGGGCTGAGTTTTGCGGCAGCCTCGGCTTCCGACCGAGCCGACGGCAGGTCGCCCAAGCGGTGAAACAACAGCGATCGGTTGTAGTGCGCCGCCGCCAGCGCACCATCGGCGATAGCCACCGCCCGATCCAGGTCGTCCATGGCATCCTTGAACCGGCGCACGCGCACGAGCGCATTTGCCCGATTGATATACAAAGAGCTGTGATGGGTGCTTAGAGACAGCGCCCGGTCGTGGTCGGCAAGCGCCGCGGCGAGATCTCCGCTACGCGCGAGAAGAATCCCGCGGTTGGAATACGTGGCCGCGAGCGACTCGCTGTCGAGCGCCTGCTTGTCGATGGCAAGGTCGCACTGTTCGGTGTCTGGCGACGGGTCGTCGCGCAGGGTGGCCCGGTAGCAGTCGTACGCTGGCGAGTAGTTGAACAGCACGGTATCGGCGGATTCGCTGGCAGCCACCAGCGCTACCGAGAACAGGCTGAGCCCGAGGAGTACGCGCTTCCACATCTGCAGTAGCCTCCTTGTCATTTCGCCGAGCCCGCGTTGCCGGATGCCCGCGCCAGGTACGGCGTGATGATGCCGCGCAAGATACCCCGGCCAAATTCGGTGTACCACACCCGCGGATCCTGCGCCACGCGCGGCATGTCGTCATCCCGCGGCATCAGATGGCGGCGCCGTAACGTCGCGAGCCCCAGCTCCATGCGCTCTTCCGCCAGGTAGATGCTTGCCAGTTGCGCCCAGCAGTGCATCTCTTTTGCCTCGGAAGCCGCCTGATAGATGCAGTCGAGCGCGGCGGCGGCCTGTCGCAGCAACTCCAACAGCTGGTAGTGCTGGTAGTCCACAGACAGAAAAAACCGACCGCGGCCGCTGCTGCCAAGCGCCTCGTCGTCCAGGCGCTGCATGCGCGCTTCCACCTTGGCTTTGTCCGCATCCGACTGCAGGGGCACCACGGAACGGATCACTGCCAGACGCGCTCCTAGATCCTCGGCAATGGCCATGCGCTCCGCCCGTTCGAGGACCGCCGCGTCATCGACATCTATGAGCAGCCAGGCATCGTCGGCGTGCACAACGCCGGCCCAGACGAGCAACACGGCACTGGCAACCCGCCGCGCGAGGATCATGTTTTCAGCCGCTCGTGCAGGTTGTTGCGTTTCCGGGAGGTGACCGGGTCGATCTCCACGAACTCCAGCGAGATCCCGAGCCCACGGCTTGCGTACAGCCCATCCAGGTGATCCGCGAGCACGGCGAAAAGCGCATCCGCCGCCGCGCTGCGCGTCGCCTCGTCGCGTCCGGCGCCAATGCGCGCCTGCAGATGCACGAAGGCATTGTCCGCATCGCCGTCAGCGATGTCGTAGTGGTCCCGCCGCGCGCCGCGCACGCGGATGCCTCCCAGCGGAAAAACACCCGTGGCAACGGCACGCTCTTTGAGCGCCCGCATGAGGGCTGGCAGCTCGAGTGCGTTTTCGATATTTGCAGAGTACTCAACGATCAGATGCGGCATAGAGCCCTCTCAATGAATCTGCAGCGCCTGCATGCGGGCGCGGCGGGACTCCGGGATGACGACGCTGCGGCGCGTGCCGAGATCGAGCACCACGGCGATGGCCTGGGCGCTGACGATGCAGGCGCCGCTCGCCGAATCGTACAACAGGTGTTCGAACTGCTGCGTTTTCTCTGCCACGTGGCGTACGCCGGACCAGACTTCGAACGCGCCACCTGCTCGCAGCATGCCATGGAACGCCATGCGGTACTCGAGCACCGCACCGCCCTGAAAGCCTTCGCTGCGTGCCGCCATCTCCTCTTCCGTCTGCAGACGGGCCCAGAGGTTCGGCATGGCGTCGGATATGCGGCCCATGTAGGCGTAAAACGGCACTACGCCATCTGCAGCACACTCCTCGGGTCTGAATACGCCACTGCCGACCTGCACCGGGCCATGCGCGGCAAGCGCTGATAGTGGTACGTCTTCCAGGCTCGGCGCGCCATCCACGATGCCGCGTGCACCGGCATGTTTCGGGAGCTGCAGCGCTGCTTGCGAAGCCGCACGGGCTCCGTGCAACACACACACGAAGCTCGCCAGCACCGTTTCTCGCATGGGGTTGCGCAACTCCACGAGCACGGTCACCCCTTCGGCATCCGCGGCCACCAGGGCGCAGTACCCGGCGATGGGTGTGGCGAGCCGCGCCTCCGCCAGGTAGCGCTGATGCACGCTGTGCAGCCGCCAATCGCCGTCAACACCGAGCGCAGGCAGGGCCGAATGCAGACTCTCCCAAACCATGCGATTGTAGAAACGCACGTTGAGGTGGTCGTTCTCGTCACACTCCCAACGGTTGACGCTGCCGCGAAACCCAAGCACGAAGTTCATGTCAGGCACCCCGGCGCTTGCGAACCGATAAACTTGCGTAACAACCGATGCAGCTCCTTGAGCTGCGCCTGACTCAAGCGTTCTTCCATGCGGGCGTACTGCGCCTCGCTCAGCGGCGCGATCTCCGCCACCAGTTTTCTGCCAGCCGGTGTCAGCGTCAGCCGCAGCTCCCGGGCATCGTGGCTGGCCCGCTGGTTGCGCACCAGTTGTCGCTCGGCGAGGCCTTTGACGATGCGCGATAAGCTCGGCGGCAGCAACGCCGTGCGCGTTGCCACCAGCGATGCGGAGAGCGCTTCTTCCTCATTGAGAACGCGCAGCACCCGCCACTGCTGCTCGGTGAGGCCGTAGCGGCTCAGCACTTCCCTAAAGTAGGTGAGCGACGCCTCGCGGGCGCGCAGCAGCAGCATGGGCAGAGAGTCGGAGAACGGTCGCAGCTCGGTGGTCATGCGGCGACATTAACATGTTAACTTCAGGGCGACGATGCCTCTGGCCGGTGGGGAAAGTCCTCAGGCACGTTGAGATTCTCCCGCACGAATGCGTTCCACGCCTCTACAGAAGCCTCGGCTGCTGCCCGGTGGGCATCGGACTGCGCGTAGTGCGCGGCCTGGTAGCGGTTGATGCAGGCACGGTATTCATCCACGGCATCCACGAAATCGTTCCACCGCGGCGTGTCGTCTTTCGATGGACGCGTTGGCGGCGCACAATCCGGCGCCGGAGCCGCCTCGTGGGCCTGCGCGCAGACAACCGCTGACACCAGCAGGCAGGCAGCCAGGCCTGCCCTGCTCACGCCGCCGAACGCGGATTGACGCGGGCAAACACGTAGCCGCCCACCGCACCCGCGAGCCCCTGCACCGTGAGGCCGAAGGCGTTTGCCGTAGCCCAGACGGCATTCATGCCGAACACGGCCTGCAGCACCAGGTACACGGCGACCATGCCGGTGAAACCGCCGATGATGTAACCCGCCAGCCGTAAGGCCGGTGCACGGGAAGCGATGAGGGCGACGACGGCATAAGCAATGAGCAGTGTGACCAGGACAATGGGCGCGAACATACCTGCCATGCCAACCACATCATGGCCGATGTAGCCGAGCCGCTCGGCGAAACCGATATCCCGGCCGAGGCCGCTCAGATATCCGAGGTTCGCCTGCGCGATGGCCACCGTCGCCAGCACGTAGGTGGTTAAAAACGCCAGAATGAAAGCCGTCACCCGTCTTATCATGAATCGATCCCTCCGATGCAGGCCGCATGCTAGCCTGATTGCTGACCGCCGTCTTCCTCCCGCAGCCCACGCGGCGCGGCAGTTTGAATCATCGACTGACGCCAGAATACATGCGCGCCCCATAGCTGCCACAACAGCAGCGCCAGACAACCGGCCAGCACCACCACGTTCCAACCGCCGGCGTAGTCGGTGACGGATATCACGATGCCGGCACTGAGCAGCAGGCAAATGGCCATGATGGAGCCGGTGAAATCCCGCCAGGTGGCGCGGCCGCGACCTGCGAAAAACGCAACGTTTTCCGGCTCTTCACGCGCGCGCTTCATCATGGCGTGCGAGGCCCAGACCATGACCGCGAAAATCAGCCCCAGGACGATGAGCCACAGGCCGACGGTGCCGTTGCCGATCCAATGCACCAGCGAGAATTCCATCAGCCCCACACTCAGCGGCACGATGGTATCGCCGGTGTCTGGCACCCAGCGGAAGCGCATAACGTTGTTCGCGTAGATCACCCACACGAGCAGGATGCCTACGAAGGTGGCCGCAACCTGCAGCCACGCACCGAGGCTCGCCGGCGACCACACGATGAGCGCGGGTGACGACACGATCTTGCTCCACAGAAGTTCCAGCGCTACCGCCTGCACGATGCTGGTCAGCGTCAGCAGAACCGTAGGAAAGAGTTCTTTGGTGCGCTCGCGGATTGGGTTGCTCATGGCGCGCTCGACACAGAATACCCATGGATACTGACCAGCGTCTGCGGGCATGACAAGCGCTTCATCTGTGCGCAAAGCCGTGTATGCTCCGCTCCGACCCAACGCAGGAACCTCGCATGCGTGCCACGCTGAACACCGCCCTGATACTCGTCATTTCGCTCTCCCTGCCTGCCACGAGCCGCGCAAACGCCGTGGAGACCATCGCGGAAGGCTTCGAGCAACCCTGGAGCGTGGCGTTTCTGCCGGAGGGTGGATACCTCGTCACGGAACTGCCAGGCAGGTTGCGCCATGTGGCCGCAGACGGCACCGTCAGCGCGCCGATCGCTGGCGTGCCAGACGTCTACTTCAAGAGCCAGGGCGGCCTGTTCGACGTGGTGCTGCACCCGAACTTCGCCGAAAACCGTACCCTGTACCTCACCTACGCCGGCGGTAGTCCCCACGACAATGGCACGGCGATCACACGTGCCGAGTGGCGCGGCGGCGAAGCGCTCATCAACCCGACGGAAATATTCCGCGTCAGCCGCCGCAAAGACACGCCGGTGCACTACGGCGGGCGTCTGGCCTTTCTACCCGATGGCACGATGCTGCTGACCACCGGCGACGGCTTCTCCTATCGGCATGAGTCGCAGGAGATCACCAGCCAACTGGGCAAGACGCTGCGCATGAATGACGACGGCAGCGCCGCTGCCGGCAACCCATTCCCGGAGGCTCCGTACGTATGGTCTTATGGGCACCGCAATCCGCAGGGCCTGACCGTTACCGCAACCGGTGAGGTGTACCTGAACGAACACGGCCCGCAAGGTGGCGACGAACTCAACCGCATCACCCCCGGCGCCAACTACGGCTGGCCGGCGATCTGCTACTGTCTCGACTACACCGGTGGATACGTCACGCCTTACACCGAGTGGGAGGGCATGGAGCAGCCGGAACACTACTGGCGCCCATCCATTGCCCCAAGCGGTCTCGCCGAGATGAACGGCAACTTCTATAACGGTGCTCTGGTCGATCAGGAAGTGCGACGCCTGAATGTCGATGCCAGCGGCAAGGTGATATCGCAGGATGCGCTTTTCACCGAAGTAGCCGCGCGGGTGCGCGACGTTCGTCAGGGACCCGACGGTTGGCTGTACTTCACGGTGGAAGGTGACAACGGGCGCCTGCTGCGCGCCAGGGTGGAATGATCGCGCACGCTCAGTAGACGGTACCCGTAAAGAACCGGTGTTGGTGTCGTGGACACGTTCCCTGTTGCCCGAAGCTGCGGCAGGATCAGCGCAGCGAAACCTGGACTCTGAGGCCGATTTACGTCATGGTCTGCGCCGCTTCACGCCACGCCCCAGTGGCACAATCGGATAGCGCAACCCCCTCCTAAGGGGTAGGTTGGAGGTTCGAGTCCTCCCTGGGGCGCCACTCCCCGCCAGAAAACCTTGCGTTTCCATAGTTCCAACTTTTCCCACAGCTGTTGGATCGAACACAACTCAATGGGATAGCCTGGCGAGGCCACATCGCGAGGCCACATAAGTTATTTATTTCATATATTTCAATGAGATATAAAATTTCTACGCCTTCCGTCGCCGGCTTGGCACTCTTCCTGCACTGCACTAAGCAACGCAGCGAGACGCTGCCAAACCCAAGAAAGCACCGGAGAAGACCATGAGCCACATCACCATCAACGATCTCGAGGAAGTACGCACCCTGACCAGCAAAGAGCTGCCCGCCATCCGCGGCGGCTTCTACTTCACCCCCTGGTACATGAACTTCCGCAACGTGTTCAACCCCTACCTGAACCCCTACGGCTTCGCCATCCAGCAGCAGACATTCCAGACCCAGGACATGTGGGCAGGTTACAACGCCATGCAGATGAACCGCCTGTTCGGCTGATTCAGCGACCGCACGATGAAACGCCAGGGTTCACCCTGGCGTTTTTTTCGCGCAAGCACTGTGCGCAAGAGATATCTGGCCAGGATGCATCGTGGTATTACCCACCAGCGCATTCAATCTTGGCGTCCAGCCGCAGCACGTTCGTTGCCGCGTTTGAAGTTCCCGGTCACCCGCGCAAGGTACTGTTGCTGCGCAGAGAATTCCAACTCAGCGATCTTCGCAGCAAACCTCTCCGCCTGACGCCCGCGAAGTACGACCACCGACCTTCCGTGGTGGGCAATAAAAGCCTGCCCACGTGCGATACGAAAAGTGAAACCGAGATCGGTCATGGGCAGGACCTATCATCACATGGAACTCCAGCCATTGTAGCGGCTGGCAAGCACCATTGCGCCAGCCTCAGCTCGGCGCGTGATTGATGTGAAACTGGCCCTGGCCGATCACGTTCCCCTGCAGGTCCACCATCCGGTAGCTGATGTGGCTCTGATCGGTGAACTGGCCCTGCCCCTGGCCGATCGCCTTGCCGGTGCCATCGAAGATCTGAAACTCGATGAGGCCGCTCTGCGGGTTGGTACCGCCGGCGATACCCATGGCACCGTTTCTCGTGTTGGTCACTCCCTGGAACTGCGATGCGTTGTACTGAATCTGCCAGGCACTTCCTTGATCGTCGTACCACACCGCCGTACCACCGGCGCCGCTCCCGCCGCCGTTTTGTGGTGGGGGTTGCGCGCCTGGACCTACCCGCGGAAGGCCATCGGTCGGGCCAACCTGTGGCGTATTGCCGCCTGGCGGGGGCTGGTTGACCACGGGTTGCTCGCCTCCACCCTGCGGGCCGCTCTGCTGCTGCGGCTGATCAGATGGCCAGAAGTAGAATACAGCGACTGCCACGGCTGCGGCGATGAATAGGTTGCGGCTGCCGCCCGCCTGCAGCTTGTCCATGAAAGACGCTTCCACGGCAGGTTGCGGCTGGGGCGCTTGCGGCTGCACCGGCGCTGGGTTCGAGCCTACCGCTTCCGACACGCCTACCCAGTCGTCTCCACCCCCAGACGGCTCCGGCACCTGCGGCATGACGACACCGACCGAGGACGGAAGATCACCCTTACCAAGCGCAAACGCAAACGCCTGCACGATCTGCCGGGCGATGTCCTCGCGGATACCCCGGCTGGTGTCCAGACGGCTGACCAGACGGTCAATCTGCAGGCCACGCTCTGCATCAGGAGTATCCCGAATCACTTCCACCACGCCTTCATCCACCGCATCGAGCGCGATGCGGATTTCCCGTTCAGCGTCCGGCAGGTGATCGCTGAGCAAGCCGCGCAGGCGTTGATGCTTGGTGAAAGCGTCGTCGGGAAAGCGCTCCGCCACGTCCCGAAGCACCTTCGCCAGCTTGTCGTATACCGCCTCGGCCATGTTTGTTCTCCTGTTGCTTACCAGACCACCGAGCTGTCCGGCTCGAGTACCCGGGTGGATTCCGCGGCCAGCGCAGATGCGCTGTCCGGAGCGTTGGTTGGTGACGAAGTGGCCTTGACGGGCGCCGTCGTCGCCCACTTGATGCTCTTGACCAGATCCGGCGCGTTGTTTGCGCGCAGGGGCTTCAACCGCCCTTCCGGCGCATCGATGAAGCGTTCCAGCGTTTCGACGTCGGTATTGCTGCCGATGGCGATGGCGATGCGCGTTGCCTTCGCCACGGTTTCGTGGCTGAAGAAGTCCGTCATCGCGCGGTCGATGTCGTCGGTGGGATAGCCGTCGGACGCCAGCACGATCACCGGCGGCAACTGGCGACCTTCCAGACGCTCCGGATCGAGCGCTTCGGCCACCAAACGCAAGGC
>JAUILW010000489.1 GCA_030432795.1 Gammaproteobacteria bacterium | reverse complement strand
GGCCGCGGTTGGTCATGCCGGCGGCCATTTGGAGAGTTGGGGTGAGCTTTCCCTTTTGGGCTACAGCGGGCTACAGCATCCAGATGGTTGCGATGACGCTTCCGAGGGTCAGTAGGGCGCCGAGGAGAAGAGCGCTTTCCTGTGAACTCAGTGCGTCTTCGCCTTCAAAAGCCAAGGCCGCCGCTGTGGTCTGGTTCTGGTTTTGGGAGCTGATCGCTTGCATGTCGTTCGTCCTATTTCTCTCTTGATCTTGTGATCTCTCTCCGAGGAGAGGAGTACTGCTGAGAACTCTTCGCTAACTTCCGGCTCCGCTTATCGAGCCTGTAGTTAGCGCTTGGCTGTAGGTTCCATATGGAAACTGCTCGATGCTTACTTTATCCACTGGTCATGCAACCAGTTCGGAGGA
Organism: Gammaproteobacteria bacterium; assembly: GCA_030432795.1. Classification (GTDB taxonomy): domain Bacteria; phylum Pseudomonadota; class Gammaproteobacteria; order Pseudomonadales; family Azotimanducaceae; genus SYFY01. Next base: position 2,600 of record JAUILW010000489.1, on the reverse strand, counting down.
AAAGTGGAGGTAAATTGGAGGTTGCCCTCAGTGGCTGCTGCGGTCCAGGGACTTCAGCTGGTCGGCGCGCTGTTCGATGCTGCGGCGATAGGCCGCCGCTACCGAGCGTGCGAGTGGCCGGGCGTCTGCCCGACGGGCGCGAAACTCCGCTTCCAGACTGCGGATTTCGTCGGTGAGGCGTTGCTTGAGATCGAATGTGCTCATCGGTACTGCTGATGGCCTTTGGCAATGGTCTGATAGTACGGCAGCCTTGCGTGTGAGGCTCCGCGGATGCGTAAAAGGATTGTAACTGCGGGAGTATTTTCCGACGTGACCCCCATCCCATGGTTGCCGGAAAATTGACGAGCCGTACACTGGAGTTGCAGACCGTAGCGCAGCGGCGCCGTGGCAGCAATCGAGGAGCGAATTATGACGAGCCAAACCATGCCCTCCGAGGAGGACATCCAGGCGCTGGTGGGGCATGAGTTTCCCGGCGGGCGCTACACCATCGCACACTGGGAGAACTTTCTGCTCACAGATTGCACGGGCTCCGGGCAGTTGGCCGATGGCATGGTGCACCCGGTGGCGCTGTTTCACGTGCCAATTCTCGGAGCCGGCACCAGCATTGGCGAGATGTTCAAGCTGGGCCAGGCTGGCCCGGGCGTGTCCATCGGCATCGAGAGCTACGACTGGGAGTTCTTCAAGCCGCTGCGTGAGGAGACTGAGTACGATATCAGCGGTCGCGTATCGGCGGCCGAACGCAAGCACGGCAAAGAGCGTGTCTACGACCGCATTCAGTTCCAGTTCGATCTGCACGATCAGGGCGAGCACATCGCCCGCAGCACCGTTACATGGCACTACAGGAGGTAACGATGGCGATCAAACCAGGTGATGAGGTACCACCGTGGGTGATGGAGGACGTGCTTGCCAGCCGTATGCGCACCATGGCGGCCATCCTTCGCGATCCCTACCCGGTACATTGGGACCGCTCAGTGGTTGCCGGTATGGGGCTGGGCGAGCGCACCATCAATCAGGGGCCGCTGGGTCTCAGCTACATGGTGAACATGCTGCATGCCTGGGCGGGCGAGGGTTGTCTGCGCCGGCTTGTCATGAGATTCCCGGCGCCGGTGTTCGAAGGCGATCACATTACCGCCCGCGGCCGGGTCACGGCGGTGCGGGATGAAGATGGCGAACAGCTCGTCGATTGCGACGTCTGGCTCGAGCGTGAGGGCACGCCGCCGCCGCTCGAAGGCACTGCAACCATTGTCTTTTCGGGTGGTTAACATGTTGATGCGCGCACTGGTTCTGGCATCTGCTATCACGTCGCTGTTCGGCTGCGTGGTCAATCCGGTAACCGGCAAGAATGAGGTCGGCTGGGTCGGCACGGATACGCAGATTCAGATTGGCGAGAAGAACTACGTGTCTGCCCAGCAGATGCAGGGCGGCCAGTACAAAGTGGACAAGGGCCTTACGGAGTACGTCAATGGCGTTGGTCAACGTTTGGCACAGCATGCGCCGGTAGATCTGCCGTGGGAATTTGTGGTGTTGAACAACTCGGTTCCCAATGCCTGGGCCATGCCTGGCGGCAAGATTGCGGTCAACCGGGGGCTGCTCACCGAGCTTTCTTCCGAGGCGGAGCTGGCGGCGGTGCTGGGTCACGAGGTGGTACATGCAGCGGCGCGACACGGCGCGCAGAGCATGGAACGAGGCATGCTGCTGCAGGGGGCGCTCATTGCCGCCGCCATCGGCACGCGAAACCAGGAGTACGCTGGCGCTGTGCTCGGCGGTGCGCAGCTGGCAGCAGGGCTGGTAACGCAGAAATACGGGCGCGATGCGGAGCGTGAGTCTGACTACTACGGCACCCGTTATCTGGCGCAGGCCGGGTACGATCCACAGGCTGCGGTAACGCTTCAGGAAACCTTCGTTCGCCTGTCGGAGGGCCGTAGGTCCAGCTGGGTCGAGGGTTTGTTTGCCAGCCATCCGCCCTCTCAGGAACGGGTGAACAACAATCGCGCACTGGTCAAAACCCTTCGCGATGAAGGCTTCAAGGGTGGCGACCTTGGCAAGGAACGGTTTGTCGCGGCAACGGCGCAGATACGGCGCGATGCTGCAGCCTATGCGGCCTATGATGCCGCGCGCGAAGCGGCGGGCAAGAAGCAGTACGACGTGGCCGCCGAGGAGGTGGCAAAAGCCATTCGGCTGCAGGGCGCGGATGCACAATTTCATGGTCTGCGCGGTGATGTGCGACGGCTGCAGGGCCGCCATGACGACGCCATTACCAACTATGATCGCGCCATCGCCCGGGATGATGCGTATTTCGGCTTCTATCTTGGGCGGGGCATCTCCCGGTCGAAGACCGGGGCGCGTGAGGCTGCCAAGCAGGACTTCAACCGCTCTGTGGAGTACCTGCCAACAGCCATTGCGTACACGGAGCTCGGCAAGATTGCCGAAGCGGAAGGTAACGCATCTGCCGCCGCGCGATATTACGAAGCCGCCTCCGGGGCGCCTGGCGCAGCGGGTCAGGAAGCGATGCAGGGTCTCGTGCGTGTGGACCTGCCGCGGCAGCCGAACAAGTACGTGCGTGCGGAGCTGGCACGCGGCGCAAAAGGAGAAGTGCTGCT
>JAUILW010000488.1 GCA_030432795.1 Gammaproteobacteria bacterium | reverse complement strand
GAGGCGCCGCGCTGGCATGTGTATCGCGGCCCAACCAAGCCGTCGTCGATCACCCTACCCCTGGCCCCGTATCTTCCGCAGCCAGCCTCCTAAACCTCTGTCTGCAACCGGTGCGGCTGGAGTCGCCGTGATGGGTGCGGACTGTTGTCGCGCCCGCAGCTCACGAATGCGCTTCTGGATGATGGCGTCTTCTTTGCGCTTCTGCTTCATGGCCGCATCGATGTCCACACCGCAGCGGGTGCAGTGCTCCGCAAGCAGCTGCAGGTTGCCGCAGCGGGGGCACTCCACATGCGCCGCGGTGAGGTCGCGCAGCGTTTTGTCGATACCCTGCTCATCGAGTTTGTAGCGCGCCGGATTGGCGGGTTTGGGGGCGTTGTCCTTCGTTCGGCAGATGGCGCCGAGATCGGCGAGTCTGCACACGAGCGACTCCGCCTCTTCATAGCTGAGCTGGCTGCTGATGACCACGGTTCTGCCGGAGAAGAGCTGGCGGGCTTTCTGCTCGGCAATGCCGAGCTCTCTGGCGACCCGCACACGCACCCGCTCCACGTCGGCGCCGTCGACGACTTCGCCGCTGAAAAGCACGTTGTAGCTGGACATGGTTACTGGCCCCTGGTTGCGAACCGCCCGGCGTGTACTGTTCGTCCCTATACCGCAGCTGGGGCAGTTGCCTGCCCGTTTCGGCTCCGAGCCTCGCGGGTAACGCGTTCAGGCGGATACATCCTGTCGCATCACTGCGATATTACGCGCCTTGAGACCCGCCAAATGTGACGGGCTGCGCAACATCAAACGCAGTCACACCGTGCACTAACGGCCCGCGAGGGTCTCCTGGGCGTGGCGTTCGAGCCGCACCGTCGCGCGCCGATTCTGTGCATGGGCCTGAGCGTTCCCGCCGTCGTCGACCGGGTAGCGCGCGGCATGAAAGCGAACGACGATGTTTGTTTTGTCCAACCCGCATTGCACCAGCCAGTCGGCAACCGCGCGGGCGCGACGTTCCGACAGACGCATGTTGTCCCGCTCGTGGCCGGTGGTATCGGTGTGGCCGTCGATGAATACGCGAACCACATCGCGATCCGCAAGCACATAGCTCGCCACGGTCTGAAGCTGTGCCTTGTGCGCCTGGGTCAGGCTGGCGCTGCCGGGGTCGAAGCCTACCCGCGTGCGCTCCACATCCTCGTAGTTGGCGGGCATCAGCCATTGATAACAACCGGCAAACTGGTCGTAGGCGACACGAAAACGCACCGGTGACAGGGCGAGCGCCACAGGCTTGTCAGCAAACCAGGCTTCCTGACTGATACGTACTGCATAGCCCCCATAAAGATCCATCATCAACGAAGTTGCCAGCGGGTCCCCGGCGCTGACCACCCCACCCCGCACGTGGCGCATGGCGCCGCGCTCCACCGTATGGGGATGCGCGCCGTGCCATTCAGGCGCCGCGGCCACGGCAACGATGCGGCCGTGGGAAAACAGATCCCGGTTCGGCACCACCTGCAGCTGCAATCCGCGGCCAGGCTCGCCGCTGAAGCGAACCAGTCCGTACTGCCCGAGCGGCCGCTGCATCACGCACACGCCTTGCTCCTCGGTAAACTGCCAGGCGCCACCCAGATCCGCGTCGAACTCGAGCGCGTGACCGGTTGAGAGGCAGAAAAACAACCCCAGCATGGCAAACTGCAACCGCTTCATCCGTTCTCCGAATGCATGAACCCGTGTTGGGTATCGGCCGCAACGTGTACTTCTGAAGCGGGGTCAAACGCGCCGTGCTAAGGTGCTGTGATGGAGTTCTCACAACGCTTTCGCGGGTTTCTGCCGGTTGTTCTGGACCTCGAAACAGGCGGATTCAACGCCGGCATCCACCCGATACTCGAACTGGCCTGCGTGCTGCTGGACTGGCAGGACGATCAGTTGGCGCCGCGTGCCGAGCACTGCTGGAGCGTGCGGCCGTTCCATGGGGCCATCGTCGATCCGGCATCGCTGAAGATCACCGGCATCGACCTCGACGATCCGGACAGAAAGGCGCTGAGCGACAGGGAGGCGTTGAGCAATTTCTTCCGCGTGGTGCGCGAAGAGCTCAAGCGCACCGGCTGCCACCGGGCGGTGATGGTGGCGCATAACGCTTCTTTCGACCGGGACTTTCTGAACGCCGCAGCGGAACGGGCCAACGTCAAGCGCAACCCGTTCCATCCGTTCACGACCATCGACACGGCCGCGCTGGCGGCCGTGAGCTACGGTCATACGGTGTTACGGGAGGCCTGCACCCGGGCTGGTATTGGCTTTGATACCGAGCAGGCGCACAACGCCCTGTACGACGCGCAGAAAACTTCGGCGTTGTTCTGCCGGATCGTCAACAACACGCCTCTGGCCTACACGCCGGAAGATCGCGAGTAACCGGCCTCAGCTTTCGTCGCCAGCGGCCTGCTCGATGAGTTCGCCGAGTTCGCCGGCTTCGTGCATCTCGGTGATGATGTCACAGCCGCCGACCAGCTCGCCGTTGATGTACAGCTGAGGAAACGTCGGCCAGTTGGCATAGCCCGGCAGCGTTGCACGGATGTCCGGATTGCTGAGCACATCCACGTAGGCAAACCGTTTGCCGTAGGAAATGAGCACCTGCACGGTCTGTGCGGAGAAGCCGCATTGCGGTGCCTGCGGCGAACCTTTCATGTAGAGAATGATCGGGTTCTGCGTAATCTGCTCCCGAATCGTGTCGAGCACGGTTGCCTCACTCATGGCACACCTTTGATCTCTGCCTGGATGTGCAGCATTCTAACCCACAACACCGGTCGCGCCGCACACCACCCTATGACAAATTTCGATGAGGTTATCCCAAGGCGTGATAGCGGCAGCACCAAATGGACGCGTTACGACCCTGAAGTGCTGCCGTTCTGGGTGGCGGACATGGATTTTCGTGCGCCTGACTTCATTCTTGATGCCATCCGCAAGCGCGTAGACCACGGCATCATCGGCTATACCCGCCCGCCGACAAGCCTGGCAGATGCGTTCCGCGCGTGGCTC
>JAUILW010000487.1 GCA_030432795.1 Gammaproteobacteria bacterium | reverse complement strand
TCACCAGCTTGCAAGCCGGCTGTCGCCGCTGGCGAGCCCTCCACCACCTGCCCAACCACCGCAGGTAGACGTGGCGCGATGCCGAGCGACCCCAACAGGTCCGGCTCGTCCACACCGCGGTGCCAGTTGTCGATGGACACGTCGAACGTCTGCGCCCGGTCGCTGCCCAGAAAGCCAGCGCCGATGCGAATGCTGCCCGTGTCACCGAGCCGTGCGGCAAGGGCCATGTTCACTTCCTGCCAGGTGCGGGTGGCTTCCCCGTCCACAGCCTGAATCTGCATGTTCTCTTCAAGCCCCGCTTGCGCTGCCGGTGACTCGGCGTCCATCGGGCCCAGCACCCACACGGCGGTGGTGGTGCCGGCAAGCGCCAACAGCCAGTACACGACGATAGCGAGAACGAAGTTTGCCAGCGGTCCACCCAGGGCGATGGCGATACGCCAGGCGGGGTGCAGCATGTTGTAGGACACATCTCCGGTCTGGATACGGCTCGCCGCGTCCGCGTCGCGCTCATCGAGCATGCGCACATACCCGCCCAGCGGTATGGCCGCCACGGCCCACTCGGTACCCCGCGCATCGAACCGCGACCAGATGGGCTTGCCGAAACCGACGGCGAACCGCAGCACGCGCACGCCGCTCAACCGCGCCACCCAGTAATGGCCGAACTCGTGCACCGTGACGAGCACGCCGAGCGTGACGATGAGAGCCAATATGTAGGTCATGCGGTTCCTCTACGGCACCATATACACAGCGTACGCTGTAGCTACTACAGCAGGCACGCTGAACGCTGGCTGAAGCGCCGGATCCGGAGGGAACCATCCGCCCCACAGCGTGGTGCGGGCGCATGATATGCGAATTAGGCCTGACCGACCATGGCCGGCAACAACCCGCATATCAACGCAAACACCGGTGCAGCAGCAAGGATCGAGTCGATACGATCCAGCATGCCTCCATGTCCCGGCAGCAGACTGCCACTGTCTTTCACCTGGCTGTGGCGCTTGAGCACGCTTTCGAACAGGTCGCCGATGATCGATACCGCTACCAGCGCGACGATCAGCCCAATCCAGACAGGCTTCAGGAGTCCGGCGTAGGCCAGCAGACCGCCACACACGGCCACCGCCAGGAGTGCTCCGCCCACGGCACCTTCCCAGGTCTTGCCCGGACTGACGCTCGGGGCGAGCTTGCGCCGACCGAATGCCTTGCCGGAAAAATAGGCGCCGATATCCGCAGCCCAGCAGATCAGCAGCAACCACATCACCCAGTGCGGTCCGTGTTGCAGTTGGTGGATGCTGACCAGCGCCGCCCAGGCGCCAAGCCCGATGACCAAACCAAAAACTGCAACGGCGAGCGGATAGTTGATCAACACGTTGGCGCGTGGGTGCACGAGGACGATGACGCCGGCCACAAGCCAGGCAAAGCAGGCGAGCAGTACCAACAACCACCAGGCGCTCGGCACAAACCAGGCAGCACCGGCTGCCAGCACGAAAACCACCAGGTAGCCCAGCCGCGCAGGCGTGTTCAGCAAGTGGGCAAGTCCCGCCCATTCGTACATCGCAAGGCCAGCAGCAGCCGCAATGAAGAGCGCAACGGCCCACGCAGGCAGGAGATATATCGCCGCTACGACGATCGGCGCCAGAACCAGTGCTGTGAGAATGCGCGTCTTCAGCATGCTCCGAAGTTCCGACGCGTTACCGTATCCGTCTTGTCATCGGCCTCGGCATCGGCATCGGCAACAGCCCCGGCGTCAGCCACGGCGGCCGAAACGCCGCTGTCGCTCGCTGAACGTCGACAGCGCTTCCGCCAGGGTGTCCTGGTTGAAATCCGGCCAGTAGGTATCGGTGAAGTAGAACTCCGTGTATGCGAAGTCCCAAAGAAGGAAGTTGGAGATGCGCTGGTCGCCCCCTGTCCGGATGCACAGGTCCGGCTCGTCCAACGTCCCCAATGACAGGTACTTTGCAAAGTCGGCCTCGTCCATGCGCGCCAGCGTCGCCTCGTCGAGACGCCCGGTTGCGACCTCCAAAGCGACTTTCTTGGCTGCCTGCACAATGTCCCAACGGCCACCGAAATTGGCAGCGATATTGAGCCGCAGGGCGTCGTTTTCGCGCGTAAGCGCCTCCGCCCGATTCATGTCCATCTGCAGGTCCGAAGCAAATCGGCTGCGATCGCCGATCACCGAGAGCTTCACGCCTCGGTCATTGAGCTCATCGACGTCGTTTTTGAGCATGTTGCGCATGAGGTCCATCAACAGGTTGACCTCACGGGATGGCCGCTCCCAGTTCTCCGTGGAGAAAGCAAACAGGGTCAGGGTCGTAATACCCGCATCGGCACACGCTTCCGCAACGGCGGCGACATTTTTAGCACCAGCGCGGTGACCGGCAGCGCGCGGCATGTGGCGGGCTTTCGCCCATCGATGATTGCCATCCATGATGATGGCCAGATGTTTGACGCCGTGGTCCGGCTCGGCGGCGACACCGCGATCTATCGGCTGAATTTCGGACATGTTGCTAACCGGCAATCCTGTTCCGTGTGCTCGGGCACTATGGCATGGGTAGCCGAGGAATTCGATGAAACGGCTCCAATCCCCGGGCGAATTGTGCGTTGGTTCAAAGTCTAGACGAAATTGCGCAAACCGCACTCACTACCGTTGCGTCAGATTTCCATCAGATCCGCTTCTTTGCTCGCCAGCGCTTTATCGATTTCGGAAATTCTCTTGTCGGTCAGGGTCTGCACCCGTTCCTCCGCCCGGTGCCCGTCATCTTCCGCCACTTCTTTTTCCTTGACGAGTTCACGGATGTCGGAGATGGCATCGCGACGGATGTTGCGTATGGCAACACGCGCGCCTTCTGCTTCCTGGCGCGCGTGGCGCGCCAGATCTTTGCGGTTCTCTTCGGTCAGCGGTGGCAGCGGTATGCGCACCACGTCTGAGCTCGTAGCCGGCGTGATGCCGAGATCGCTTTTCAGGATCGCTTTCTCGATCACGCCGAGCAGCGGCTTTTCCCACGGCGAAATGGT
>JAUILW010000021.1 GCA_030432795.1 Gammaproteobacteria bacterium | reverse complement strand
GCCCGCCAGTGGCCCCGGTGCCTCCTGCACGATCTCACCATAACTGGTAGTGGGCCGTCTCGGGCACGCATTGTCGGAGCACACACGCCCCGGCAACGCCAGAATCAGTTCGTCCTCGATCAGCGCTGCCGCATCGAAGTCCTTTCCTACCACCGCAATGACTGGCAGCTTCTCGTCAGCTGCCGCCCATTCGCTCGCCTGCGCCTCGCTTTCTGCCAGAAGCGCCTCGCAGTGCACCTGCACCTCGCGTCCGACACTTTCCTCACACCACTGGCAGGGTAACATCACCGTTACGACCGCCTCGAGGCGTACCGCTGGTTTGCCGTCGAGCTTGAAAAAAGCAAACGTCGCCAGCACCGGATCCAGCAAGGTGCCGAGCTCCGCCACACGGGCCAGATCTTCGGCCGGCACGCGACGCGCAAGCTGCGTGTTGCTGTGCGCCAGATCCCGGTATGTTGGCGGCGTTTTCAAGGTTCCTTACCGTCGGCGATACATGCCGTTGCTGCGTCGGTGTTTTCCCCGTTCCAGAGCGTGCCGGGCTGCGGCCTGGCTTGCGGGCAGCCCAGGCGGGCGCAATCATAGGTATCACCCCCTGGCCTGTAAAGCGTCCTTTTGGCGCGCTTTGGCACGCTGTGGCGGCGTAACACCATCATTATTCAGGATATTTTGCCATGCGGCTGATTCTCGCCTCCGCGTCCCCCTACAAGGCAGCACTCCTGGCCAGGCTCTGTGTACCTTTCGAGACGATGGATGCCGATGTCGATGAAACACCGCAGCCCGGCGAATCCGCGCAAGCGCTGGCGCGCCGCCTGTCCGAGGCCAAGGCGCGAGCCGCATTCGCAGGTACCGAGGGCGAGATCGTGATCGGCGCCGACCAGGCAGCCGCATCGCTGCCCATCCCTATCGTCGGCAAGCCGGGTACCCCACAGGCAAACCGCGAACAGCTGCTGACCCTGTCAGGACAGCGAGTGGTGTTCTACACCGCCGCCACCGTTGTCGCCGCACATCGAGAGGCGGTGACCGTCGTCGATCGTACCGAGGTGCGGTTTCGCAAGCTGACTGCCTCCGAGGTCGAGGCTTACCTGGCAATCGAACCGGCACATGACTGTGCAGGCGGCTGCAAAGTGGAAGGCCTCGGCATCACGCTGCTCGAGCGCGTGGAGTCTACGGATCCGACCGCGCTCATCGGCCTGCCTCTCATTCAGCTGCGCAATGCTCTGGCCGGTTACGGTGTGTCGTTGCCCAGCAGTTCATCGAATTGCTGAGGTACCGGGGCCGTCAGGCGCAGGCGTTCGCCATCCAGCACGATGCGCAATGATTCGGCATGCAACATGAGCCTGCCGGCACGCTGGTTGGCCGAGTGCTCGCGGAGCGTTTCCGGCATGTATTTGCTGTCGCCGACGATTGGATGACCTACGGCAAGGGCATGCACCCGGGCTTGATGCGTACGGCCGGTGACCAGCTCCGCCTGCAGACTGCTGAGCTGGCCGCGCACCGCCAACGGCGTGAAAACCGTGTGCGCCGCCCTGCCATCCTGTTGCACCTTCACACGACGTTCGCCGCTCGGCGCGACGTATCGGTGCAGGCGTTGAGTAACGTCCCGGCGGCCACCCTTCCAGGCGCCGTGAACAATCAGGCGGTATCGTTTGCCGGTGGCGCGCTCGCGAAATGCGGCATGCAGCGTGCGTAGCGCCTCGCGGGTTTTTGCTATCAGCAGCACGCCTGAGGTATCCCGATCCAGTCGATGTACCAGCTCGAGATAACCGCCCCGATGTGCGCGCAGCGTTTCGATCAGGCCGAGCTGCACGCCGCTGCCACCGTGCACCGCAACCCCGGCGGGCTTGTCGATGGCGAGATAGGCGTCGGTTTCAGCCAGAATCCTGGACTCCAGTGCGTCCACGTATCCGGGCGGTGGCGTGGCGGCGGCGACAGCGGCGGTCGTGACGGGTGGGATGCGAACCTGCGCACCCAGGGTGAGGCGATGCGTGGGGCGCACCCTGCGACCGTCCACGCGCACCTCACCCTTACGCAGCATGCGGTAGATGCGGGTCTTGGGCACTCCTTTGAGCACTTTGACCAGATAGTTGTCTATGCGCTGGTCGACGCTGCCAGCATCGACCACTTCGTATCGTACCGCGCCCATTGCCCAACCTATTGATTTCGATTGATGTCTGCCGACGAAGGTTGTTACCATCGGCGCCCGATTGCCCGACGCGGTCACGCAGACCGGCACGAGAGCACGGCTCCTTTCGCTGGCCCGCAGAATTCGAGGCCTACCATCGGCGAAGCGCACCTTTCGAGCGCTCTCCTGCCAGGATTGAGAAGCGTACACCACCTCGGCAATCGCGAAGAAGCGAATCGCTTGCGCGATCGCTGCTCATACAACGCGCGGAGTTTGACGCGCAGGGTTTGGATTGATACGACAGAATGGATTGTCCGCGGCGAATACCGCCGGCGCACTTGAGCGCCCACGGTGAACGGCGCAGAGTTTTTCGGCACGTCTTTTTGCGTGTCGCTCACGTGGCAGGGGCTCTTCGGGGCTCTTCCTGGGAGAAACGACCCGGCCGCGTGAAATGGCAGAGTCAGGTAACGCTACCAATTAGGTTGAAGTACCGTTCCGCCTATACGCCCGCGCTGAAAAGCGCTGGGCGTCCATTCCGATGGCATCACGCCGATCTCATGCGTCGATCTGTGCGCTTTTGAAGACTATGCACAAGGATTAACACTGCATGAAGAGAATGCTCATCAACGCCGCACAGCCGGAAGAAGTGAGGGTGGCTCTGGTCGACGGTCAAAAGCTGTACGACCTGGATATCGAAAACCGCCACCGGGAGCAGAAAAAGGGCTCTATCTACAAAGCACGCATTACCCGCGTGGAACCCAGCCTAGAAGCTGCATTTGTAGACTACGGATCTGAACGTCACGGCTTTCTGCCGCTGAAAGAAATTGCCCGCGAGTACTTCGTGAAAAAGCCGGCGGATATCGGCGGCAAGCTGAACATCGCGGAGTTGGTACACGACGGCATGGAAGTCGTGGTGCAGGTAGACAAGGAAGAACGCGGTACCAAAGGAGCAGCGCTCACCACGTTCATCTCCCTTGCTGGTCGCTACATTGTGTTGATGCCAAACAACCCGCGTGCCGGCGGCATCTCGCGCCGCATTGAAGGTGAGGAGCGGGACGAGCTGCGCGACGCCTTGTCTCAGCTGGAGATTCCCCAGGGTATGGGCGTGATCGTGCGTACCGCTGGTGTGGGTAGAAAGGCCGAAGACCTGCAGTGGGATCTGGAGTACCTGCTGCAGCTGTGGACCGCCGTCGAGGCGGCCCGCGACACCGAAAAGACCCCTAGCCTGCTGTATCAGGAAAACAACGTCATTCTCCGGGCCGTGCGCGACAACCTGCGCAAGGATATCGGCGAGGTACTCATCGACGACGCCACCGCCTTCGGCGAAGCACGTGGTTTCATCGATCAGGTGATGCCCCATTACTCGAGCAAGGTGAAGCTGTACGAGGATCCAATCCCGCTGTTCAGCAGGTACCAGATCGAAAGCCAGATCGAGACGGCCTTTCAACATTCCGTGAAGCTTCCCTCTGGTGGCAGCATCGTCATCGATCCCACCGAAGCGCTGGTGTCCATCGACATCAACTCAGCCCGGGCGACGAAAGGCGCAGATATCGAGGAAACGGCGCTCAACACCAACCTCGAGGCGGTGGACGAGATCGCCCGCCAGCTACGTGTGCGTGACATGGGCGGCCTGATCGTCATCGACTTCATCGACATGATGGCGGCAAAGAACCAGCGTCAGGTAGAGAACAAGATGCGTGACGCGCTGGACAGCGATCGTGCGCGTGTTCAGGTCAGCCGTATCTCCCGCTTTGGTCTGATGGAGATGTCGCGGCAGCGGCTGCGCCCGTCGCTGGACGAGATGACCACGGTGACCTGTCCACGTTGCAGCGGCCACGGCCTCATCCGCGACGTCAAGTCCCTGAGCCTGACCATCCTTCGCGTGCTCGAAGAAGAGAGCCTGAAAGAACGCAGCTCCATCGTGCGAGCGATGGTGCCGCTGGAGGTGGCATCGTACCTGCTGAACGAGAAACGCGCGGACCTGGGAGCCATCGAGCAGCGCACAGGCACGCACCTCATCGTCGTGCCGAACGTCAACCTCGAGACCCCTCACTACGAGGTGCAACGCATTCGCGACGATGCGGTCACCGAAAAAGACACCGTGCCAAGCTACGAGATGGCGCCGCAACTGATGGAAGTTCCAAGCGAGCGCCCGCAGCCTGAAAAGCCGCGACCCGTTGCAGCGGTGCGCCCCGTGCAGCACAGCTCCCCTGCCCCGGCAGCAGCGCGCGCCCAGCAGGCGGAAGAAGCACCTGCCGCGGCCTCTGCGCCGGAGGCAGCGCAAGCCGGCTTCTTCAAGCGGCTGATGACGAGCCTGTTCTCCAGCGAAGGCGTTGCCGCAGCAAACGACGAGGAAGAGAAAAAGGGTCAACAGGACAAGCCTCCCAGCGGTGATCGCAAACAAGGCCAGCAGAAAGCCCGCGGCAAGGGCAATGAGCGTGGCGGCCGCGGCCGAGGTCGTTCCGGTAGCGGTGATGCAAAACCGCGCAGGTCCGATCGCGATGACACGAAGGATCGCAAGGACGATCAGAAAGACGATCAGCAGCGCGAGCAGAAGGCCGACAAGCCGAAGTCCCGCCGCGGTGAGGGCCAACAGAAGCGCACCCGCAGCAAGCGTGAAGATCGTGCTCGCGACGACGATGCACCTGCTGCCGAGCAGAGCGGACCGCGCGCGAGCGCTGAAGAACGCCGGCCCAGCGATGAAGCGCTGACATCCAGCAAGCGGCGCCCGAAACGGGATCGCGCAGCGCTGGAACAGCAGGCGGCAGAAAAGCAGCCGCGCGCACCGCTAGCCGAGCGTGCGACAGATGCCGCCAAGTCGGATCAGCCCAAGCCAGCGGAAGCGAAGCCAGCGCAAGCCGCTACCACAGCGCCGACGGACGATGTGAAGCGCGCAGCACCAGCCGCGGCCGAAGCTCAAGCCGAAGTGAAAGCGCAGGCCAAGAGCGAAAGTACGGTCGAAGTAAAAGCCGAAGCGGCTGCGGACGCGAAAGCCGATGCCAAAGCTGAGCACAAGCCGGAAACACAAGCGCAGCCCAAGCCCGTGGCGAAAGCGGAGTCCAAGCTCGAGACCAAACCCGAGACCAAACCCGAGACCAACGCCGAACCGAAGGCAGAGGCCAAGCCTGAGCCCTCAGTGACCAAGAATGAGGATGCCGCACCGGCGGCGGCGCCAGCGGTGGCGCAAACGCCGGCTGACAGCCGTCCTAAGCGCGCCTACAACGACCCCCGGGAGGTGCGCCGCAGGGAGCGCGAGGCGAAGTTGCGCGCGGAAGGCGTGATTTCCGGCAGCAGCAAGAGCTGATCCGTCAGGTCTCGCCTATCACCACCGGTTCGCGTTCAAGTTCGACGCCGAACCGGTGGTGAATGTCCGTACGGATATCCTGCGCCATTCGTAGAAACTGCTCGCCGGAGCGCGCACCATCATTCACCAGCACCAGCGGCTGCTTGTCCCACACCCGTACACCGTAGCGGCGAGCACCACGCCAGCCGGCGCGGTCGATGAGTTGGGCTGCCGCGAGCTTACAGCCCTGCGCGGTGTCGTAGGTGACGAGGTCCGGCACCGTTTCGGCGAGCCTTGCCGCCGCTTCCCGGCTGACCACGGGGTTCTTGAAGAAGCTACCCACGTTGCCGATCTGCTGTGGGTCCGGCAGCTTGCTGCGGCGGATGGTGCGCACCGCATCCGCCACCCCCTGCGGTGTTTCGGCGTTGAGCTGAGCAGCCACGCCCGGATAGTCGGTGGATAGCGAACGCCTGCGATCGAAGCGCATGCGTACAGCGGTAATGAGAAAGGTCGCTTCCGCTTTGAAGCGGCTGTGCCGGTAGCTGAACGCGCATTCATCGGCAGAAAGAACCGCCACCTCGCCGCTCCTGAGATCCACCGCTTCCACCATCTCAATGAAGGCACTGACCTCTACACCGTAGGCGCCGATGTTCTGAATGGGAGCGGCGCCGACGGTGCCGGGAATCAGCGTCAGGTTCTCGGGCCCTGGTACCCCGTGATCCAGACACCATTGCACGAACGATTCCCAGACCTCACCAGCGGCCACGCGCACGGTCACCCATCGTCCGTCGTCCGTTAGCCGTTCGATACCTCGATTGCACACCACCGCGACCGTGCTGCGTACCCTGGGCAGAAGCACCACATTCGATGCGCCACCCAGCAGATGCATCGGTTCACCCCGATCCAGCGCATGGCGCACCACACGCTGGGCGTCTGCAACGCTGTGGATGAACGATACGCGATCGGCTTCGCAGCGCACGCCCAGCGTATTGGCGAGCAGATCAGTCATCTGCCACCCGCCGGAAGGACAGGCTGAAGCGCTCGCCGCAGGGGCGCCGCGTGCGGGTGAGCGTGTGCGGCACACGACCATCGAGCAGCAGTCGCGAAGCGTGCTGGAGACTTACACTCGCGCGCTTTTCGCCGATGCGCCAGCGCAGATTTCGCTCGGCTCCGAGTGAGATGATGTGCACCGAGCCCTGCACCCCGCGTTCATCGTCCGTATGCCATCCCATGTAGTCAGCACCATCCCGGTAACGATTCAGGAGCACATGGTTCGCATCAAGCCGCTTGGCGAGGGGCGCAAGTTCTGCGGGCATACCACAGCCCGGATGGTCTACCCCCGAATAGCGGTAATTAACGCCGGGCTTGGCGAACCAAGCGATCTGTCTCGGTACGCGGTGGCTTGTGCCGAACATACGCAGATGTTCCTGGTGCCAGCGAACGCCGTTGGCGCACCAGTCCAACAATGCCTGAGCCTGCCCCGGCTCGAGAAAATCCGCAAAGAGCTTCGGTTCTGGCAGATTCTGTATAATCGCGCGCCTTCCAGTCGTGAGAATAGGAACGCTACATTGAACATCGAAAACAAAGTCGTCGTCATCACCGGCGGCGCGTCGGGCCTTGGTCTGGCAACCGCTCAGATGGTGATCGAACGGGGCGGCAAAGTTGCCATCTTCGACCTGAACGAGGACCTGGCCCGCCAGGCAGCGGAAAACCTTGGCAGCAACGCACGGGCCTATACGGTCAACGTGACCGATGACGCGTCGGTTCAGGCAGGCGTCGACGGCGCGGCCGATGACTTCGGTGCCATTCACGGCAACGTCAACTGCGCCGGCATCGGCGCAGCCGCCCGCACGGTCGGCCGCGAAGGGGCGCTGGATATCGCCAAATTCAATTTCGTCATCCAGGTCAACCTCATCGGCACCTTCTCCACGTTGTCAAAGTGCGCTGCAGTCATGGCAAAGAACGAGCCCATCGGCGACGACCAGGAGCGCGGCGTGATCATCAACACGGCATCGGTTGCCGCATTCGATGGTCAGATAGGCCAGGCCGCCTATTCCGCCAGCAAGGCCGGCGTGGCCGGCATGACGCTGCCGATCGCGCGGGATCTGGCGCGTAATGGCATCCGCATCTGCACCATCGCTCCGGGCATTTTTGAAACGCCCATGATGGCCGGCGCGCCGGACCGCGTACGCGATCCGCTCATCGAGATGGTGCAGTTCCCGCACCGCCTCGGAAACGCGGTTGAGTTCGCCCTGCTGTCGCAGCAAATCATGGAAAACCCGTACCTCAACGGCGAAACCATCCGCCTCGACGGCGGCATTCGCATGCAACCCAAGTAACATCGCGGTAGTACTACGTCGGCTGCCGAAGCGCCTCAGCGCGTTTCGGCAGCCAGAAACGCACGCACTTTCGCCAGATCTTCTGGAGTATCCACTCCGCCGGGTACGGGCGCGCAGGCGTCCAGCACCAGCATATCGATACCCGCTTCCAGCAGCCGGAGCTGCTCGAGCGCCTCGGTGCGTTCCAGCATCGCGCTGCCCAGCCGCGCAAACAGTTTGAGCGCTTCCACCCGGTAGGCATAGATGCCGATGTGACGTCTATACGGTACGCCGCCAGGCAGCCGCACTTCGTTTGCCGGCTTGTCGAACAGACCGCGAGCGTAGGGGATGGGCGCGCGCGAAAAGTAGATGGCGCGCCGGTTGTGATCTCGTACGACCTTTACCACGTTGGGATTGAGCACGTCTTCAACCGCATCGATCGGCTCGCACAGTGTGCCCACAGCAACATCATGATTGTCCATCCCTTGCGCAAGCTGTGCGATCACAGCGCCTGGGATGAGTGGCTCGTCGCCCTGTACGTTGATGACCAGCGCATCGTCCGGCCACTCTCGGATCTGCACCACCTCGAGCAACCGGTCGGTGCCGGAGGGGTGATCTGCCGCCGTCATCTGCGCATCTACACCGTGCGCACACGCTGCGTCGTAGATGCGCTTGTCATCCGTAGCAACCACCACTTCCAATGCACCGGCTGCAGATGCGCTCTGCGCGGTGCGTACCACCATGGGCAGGCCGTGAATGTCTTCCAGGGGTTTTCCGGGCAGTCGTTCGGAGGCATACCGGGCAGGCACGACAATGCGGAAAGCGGATGTCATGGTGCGCTGATTCCGTGTTGGGTGAGCAGCGCCCGCAGCTTGCTGTCGAGCTCCGCACCGATGCGGGCTTCTACCTGAAGATAAATGATGGCGTCCAGCTCTGCGCCAGTGTTTATGAGCTTGCCGGCATCTTTTTCCGTGACGATGACCGGCCAGTCGTCGTCAAAGAGGATTTCCGTGCCATTGAATTCGTGATGATCCGGGAACGCGTGCAGTACCACGTCAAGACCCAGACCTTTGAGGGAGTCCACGAAGCGTGCGGGGTTGCCGATGCCGGCCACCGCATGCACGGTGGTTCCTGGTGGGATGTGGTTCAACCCCAGCTGCCGGTTGGAAGCAAGCGCAACGTAACCGACAGGTTCCACGTGCATCACCACATCGGCGTCGGCAAAACCCTCGCCGTTGCTGACGATGAGATCGACCTCCTCCAGGCGAGAGCTTGGCTCGCGCAATGGTCCGGCCGGCATCAGCGCGCCGTTGCCCAGGCCCCGTTGTCCGTCCACTACACAGATTTCAATATCCCGCGCCAGCGCGTAGTGCTGCAATCCGTCATCGGCAAGGATGATGTCGCAGGCATGTTCTGCCAGAAGCCTCTGTACCGCTCGTACCCTGTTCTTGCCGGTATACACAGGGCGGTTGGTGCGTCTCGCCATGAGCACCGGCTCATCGCCGTACTCGGCGGGATTGCCATCAGGCGGCACCTCCCCTTCCCGGCTCGCGCCATAGCCACGGGAAACGATGCCAGGGGTGAAACCCTGCGCCTCGAGCCAGGCAGCCAGCGCCATGACCAGGGGCGTCTTGCCGGTGCCACCGGCGGTGATATTGCCAACGACGACCACCGGCACGGGCGCACGCCAGGTTTTCTCGGTGGATGTGGCGTAGCTGCGCCTGCGTCTGCCGGAGGCGCGGCCAAACACCCAGGACAGTGGCTTGGCAAGCGGCACCCACCACGCGCCTTCATACCAGCCGTGTTCGATGCTCCGCGCAGCAACCCGGCGGGGCGCTGCCGTTCGCTGGCGACGTTTCAGCTGCGGCTTGCTTGGCGCAGGCGACGCCTTGCCTGCCAGCGCATCCTCCTCGAACTGTGCGTTGTACAACGCGGCGTAGGCGCCACCCGCGGCCAGCAGCGTCGCGTGGTCGCCCTGCTCGACGATGGCGCCGTTGTCCATGACGATGATGACATCGGCATTTTCGATGGTGGAAAGCCGGTGCGCGATGACGATGGTGGTCCGGCCCTTCATCACTTCATCCAGTGCCGCCTGAATGTGCCGTTCCGACTCGGTATCCAGAGCGGATGTTGCTTCATCAAGGATCAGGATCGGCGCGTCTTTCAATAGCGCCCGAGCGACCGCCACCCGTTGACGCTGGCCGCCAGATAACAGCACGCCGTTGTCGCCGACGATGGTGTCGAGCCCCTCCGGCAACCGGTTGATGAACTCGGTGGCATGGGCCCGCTCTACTGCCTCTTCGATGGCTTCCTGGCTTGCCTGTGCAAGCCCGCCGTAGGCGATATTCCTCGCCAGCGTGTCGTTGAACAGCGTGATCTGCTGGTTGACCAGGGCAATCTGGTCACGCAGAGCGCGAAGTTTGTAGGTCTGGATGGGGGTTCCGTCGATGAGGATCTCGCCGGAATCAATGTCGTAAAAGCGGGGAATCAGGCTGGCAATGGTGCTCTTGCCGCTGCCGGAGCGCCCCACCAGCGCCACCGTCTGTCCCGGCTCCACGGTGAGCGACACACCCTTCAGCACCGGCTCCGTGCTGCGCTGGTAGGAAAAGCGCACGTCGCGAAACTCAATGCGACCACGCACACGCTCACATTCGACCGTGCCGGGGTCTTCCTCCACCTGTTCATCGAGCTGGCTGAACACATCCTCTGCTGCGGCAAGGCCCCGTTGCAGCTTGGCGTTGACGTCAGAGAGTTTGCGGATCGGCCGTGCCAGGAGCCCGGCCAGGGACAGAAACTGCACCACTTCGCCTTTGGTCATTTCGGACCCGATGCCGCTTTGAAACAGAAACAGCACCAGCAAGGCAATGGCCATCGCCACCAGGGTTTCGTTCACCTGCGTGCTGAAAACCTTGGTGACCGCCATCTTCATACTCTGCTGACGGTTGACACGGCTGGCGCGGTTGAAGCGCGTGCGCTCGTAGCCTTCACCGCCGTAGACCTTCACCACGCGGTAGCCATTGACCGCCTCACTGGCCACATGGGTGACGTCGCCCATGGACCCTTGAATGCGTTTGCTGATGCGGCGGAAGCGACGACTGGCGAACATCACCACCCCGGCAAGCAGCGGCGCAGCGGCGACGAAGATGAGCGTCAGCTCCCAGCTCAGAAACAGCATCCAGCCGAAGTAGACAAAGAGTTTGATGCCGTCTTCGACGATGGTCTTGAGCGCATCGGTACCGGTATCGCGCAGCTGCGCCACGTTGAAGGTCAGTCTTGATACCAGATGCCCTTGGGTGCTGGCGTCGAAGTAGCGGCTCGGCATATCGAGCAGCTGATCGAACAGCTGCACGCGCAGGTTGTACACGACATTGAAGCTGACCATGGACAGCAGCGCTTCGCCGACGATGGCGCCGAAGGCGCGCACAAGCGCGGCGAGGAACATCGCCAGCGGTATGCTCCAGGCGGCGTGGAGGTCCGCCGAACCCCAAGTATCGATGAGATCCTTGACGATATTGGTGAAGTAAGCTTCCGCTGCACCACCGATGAGAAACCCCAGCACCGCCACGGCGAACAGCAGCCAGTACGGGCGGACGTACGTCAGCAGGCGCTTGTAGATGGGCCAGTCACCGCCCGCCGGTGCCCGTTCGTCCGGTTCCGGGGTGGCTTCAGACATCGTCGTCTCGCTCAGGGCTCTTGTCCCTCGGGATGCTTGGTGGTGATGCTGATATGTACGAGGCCCACCTGACCCGCAGCGTCCATGGCGCGCACCACCGCCTGGTGGGCAGTGTTGGCATCCGCCGTGATGATCAGCCGTGAATCGGCGCCGTACCGGAGTTTTGCCTCGCTGAGCGTGCGCACCAGGGTTTCGATCTCGTTGTTGAGCAGCAACTTGCCATTTACGGCGTAATCGCCCGCCCGGTCAACCGTCACCTCGATGACCTCGTCCGGCGTTTGCGGGGGATTGCCGCTCGCTTCCGGCAGGTCGATCTTCAGCTCTGTCTCGCGGATGAACTCCGTCGACACCATGAAGAAGATCAGCAGCAGAAACACCACGTCGATGAGCGGTGTCAGCTCTACCGACGCTTCGTGCCTGCCGCGGTGTTTCTTCGCCACGGTCGCTTCTACAGCCTCGGGTCTTCGGCATCACCGTGCATGATGTCGGCAAGCTTGCCGGCTTCCTGCTCGATGCTGACCACCAGTTCATCCACTCTGCGCAGAAAAAACCGATGAAACATGAGTGCGGGAATGGCTATGGACAGCCCGGCCGCCGTGGTGATCAGCGCTTGGGAGATACCACCTGCCAACAGGTTGGCATTGCCAGCGCCCTCGCTCATGAGTTCGGTAAACACCTTGATCATGCCGACCACCGTACCGAGCAGGCCGAGCAGCGGCGCAATGGAGGCGATGATGCCCAGCGCCGTCAGGTAGCGCTCGAGTTCGTGGCTGACCTGGGAGCTCGCCTCCTCCATCGCCTGCTTCATCACATCCCGACCGCGCCGGGCATTGGCGATACCGGTGGCAAGCACCGAACCAAGCGCGCTACCGCTGCGCAATTCGCGCAGCTTCTGGGAGTCCATGTCGTTGTTCTTGAGCATCGTCCAGGTCTGCGGTAGCAGGTTGTCCGGCAGCACCCGCTTACGCTGCAGCGACCACAGCCGCTCGCCGCTGATGGCTGCAGCGATGACGCTGCACAGGAGGATTGGCACCATGAGCCAACCACCGGATTGCACGATTTCGAGCACCTGTTTACCCCTCCGAGATGACGACCTGCCGACCTACCACACCGCTCCCCGCGCGGTGATCGGCCATATTTCCCGAACCAGACCGTCGGCGTCCCGCACCCAGTAGACATCGTGCAGGTTCACCGTAGGGTCGCAGTGCGGCACCATAAAGGAGAGCACCCGCCCCAACAATGGTTCCTGATCACCTTTGCCGCGCAGCACCACTCCGTGCTCATCACCAGCGAAACGAAATTTTGCGTCCGGCAGGTCCAGCGGCAGCGGCGCTACCGAATCCGAAGCGAAGGCTTTGAACCCACCATCTACGGTTACTCCGTACTCGGTAGGTGCGCTGATGGCGGTACAGGCAACGCTCAGGCTCGGCGTGAACGCGTTGAGCGTCGGGCTGTTGTGGCCTTCGATCTCCACGTACTCGCGGTCCATGAAGATGTAGCTGCCGACCTGCAGATCGGTGATTGCCGGCACCGCCACGTCGATATCGAAAGTGCCGGTGCCGCAGCCGGTCACCACTTCAGGCGCGCTATCGAAGGCCTCAGCGGCCAGCGCCAGTGCCAGCTCCCATGCAGCGAGAGAGCGCTCACGGCGCTCGGCGTATGCGGGGATGTGCATCAGATTGCCCGCGTAGTGCTGAAATCCCCTGCAGTGAAACCTGGCGTCGTCGGCCAACGTGTTGCGGATCTTCCGCAAGGTGGAGGCGCTACGGTTGCCGGTGCGCCCCATCTGCACGTCGACATCCAGGAGCACGCCCAGACGCGCATCAGCAGGCCAGTGCTCCCGCAACAGCTCTGCTCCAACAACGCTATCGACAACCAGGTCTAACCCGTCGATCTGTCGTGCAACGCTTGCGAGAACGGAAAGTTTTCCTGGATGGGTAACCGGCGAGGTGACGAGTATCTGCTGCACTCCCGCCGCTGCGTGGGCGACAGCTTCGCCGACCTTGGCCACACAGATTCCCACCGCGCCTGCCTGCATCTGCGCGTGGCTGATAATGGGGCACTTGTGGGTCTTGGCGTGTGGGCGGGCTGCTTTACCGTGGGCGGCCAGGTGCTCGCGCATGCGTGTGAGGTTGGTTTCAAACGCCGCCCGGTCGAGCACCAGCGCGGGCGTGGGCAACGCCTCCAGCGGCTGCGGCTGCTCCAGCGGCACTGCCTGCCACGGGCGCTCGCGCAGCGCTGTCGCCACATAGTCGTGCATATCCCTCCCGATCTCTGCCCCGCAGCCGCACCCCGCGCGGCCAGGTGGTTAACCTTTGGCTTTGTACTTTTCGAAACAGTAGTTGGTTGCGTCGACGAATCCCGACACCGAACCGCAATCGAAACGGCGCCCCTCGAACTTGTAGGCGATCACACAGCCTTCTTTCGCCTGCCGCAACAGCGCGTCGGTGATCTGCACCTCGCCATTCTTGCCAGGCTCGGTGTTTTCGATGATGTCGAAGATATCCGGCGTCAGGATGTAGCGGCCGATGATCGCAAGGTTACTGGGCGCTTCTTCCGGCGACGGCTTCTCCACCATATCCGTAACGCGAATCAGCCGGTCGCTGAGCGCTTCACCGTCGATCACACCATAGCTCGATACCTGATCGTGCGGTACCTCTTCGATAGCCACGATGCTGCAGCGAAACTGGTTGTAGAGTTTGACCATTTGCGCCAGCACACCGGCGGTTTCACCGAAGCACAGGTCGTCTGCCAGCACCACCGCGAAAGGCGAATCTCCGACGATGGTGCGACCGGTGAGAATGGCATCACCCAGACCGCGCATATTGATTTGGCGCGTGTAGGAAAAGGTGCATTGGGAGATGAGGTTACGAATACCGTCGAGCATGCGCTCTTTGCCGGTGCCTTCGATCTGGTGCTCGAGCTCGTAGCTCACATCGAAGTGGTCTTCAATGGCCCGTTTGCCGCGCCCCGTGACGAAGCAGATGTCCTTCAGGCCCGCCTCAACCGCTTCTTCGACCCCATATTGAACAAGCGGCTTGTCCAAAACCGGCAGAATTTCTTTGGGCATGGCTTTTGTTGCCGGAAGAAAACGCGTCCCGTATCCAGCCACGGGGAATAAACATTTCTTGATCACGTGCTGTCCTGTCACTTGCCCACTCGAAGAGATTGGCACTCATCCTACGTGCAAGGCCGCACGGTAACCGGACCGGCTTCACAGATTCAAGCCCGCCGCGGGCGAATGGCTGGCGCCTCAGGCGGCGCGGTCTTCGGCGTGCAGCGAAGCCAGTAGGAGACGGAAAATTGCGTGGCCGGCGCGCTCCCTCTCCCCCTTACGCCTGGGTAGATACGGCATCTTTCGAGCGAGTTGTTGGGCTGCCTGTAGGGGATCTATCGTTTGGATTGGCGGTGCAACGTCCTTCGCATCTTCCGGCACTAGCTGAGGGCCACCCAGAGACGCGGCGTCGTTGGCCGCTTCGGCAAACTCAGCAAACAGCCACAATGTTTCGTTGGCCGAAGTGTTTGCTCGAGTAGCGTTTTCGTGATGGGAACCAGACCGTCGTGACATGGCATCCTCCACCATGCGTTCGATAGCAGAAGGCTACCCTATACTGTATGTATATACAATACATCCAGTTGCTTGCAGGGGGCGCTCCGGCTATAACCGCAGCCTTACTCGCTTTCGGCAATCCCATGAAGAACAGACAGTGGCTCATCAACGGCAATCCGCGAGGACGCGCGATCCAGATCAGTGACTTCAC
Source organism: Gammaproteobacteria bacterium (assembly GCA_030432795.1). GTDB lineage: Bacteria > Pseudomonadota > Gammaproteobacteria > Pseudomonadales > Azotimanducaceae > SYFY01. The sequence continues at coordinate 1,365 of JAUILW010000021.1, read as the reverse complement.
GCAGAACGAAGCCGAGCTCGCTCCGCTTGGCGATGGCGAGGTACGCGTGCGAACGCGCTGGCTGAGCTTCGATCCGTCGCAGAAAGGTCAGATGGAGAACATTGCCGGGTATGCCGGCGGCAACGCGGTTGGCGACGTCATGGTCGCGCGAGGTATTGGCGAAGTAGTGGAAAGCCGCAGTTCTGCGTTTACCGACGGTGACCTGGTTATCGGCAATCTACGCTGGCAGGAGTTCGCCACCCTGCCGGCAAAGGAGCTCGCCAGAATCGATGATCGCGACCATGCCACTGACTACCTGGGCGTGCTCGGCAGCACGGGGCTGACCGCGTATTTCGGTTTGCTGCGCGTGGGCCGTCCGCAAGCCGGTGACACGGTGGTGGTATCCGGCGCCGCAGGCGCGGTGGGTTCGGTGGTCGGCCAGATCGCCCGAATCGCCGGTTGCCGGGTGGTGGGCACCGCGGGCGGTGCGGAAAAATGCGCGTGGCTGACCGACGAGCTGCGTTTCGATGCTGCTATCGATTACAAGCATGAGCGCATCAAGACCCGGTTGGCGGAACTGTGCCCCGACGGCGTGGATGTGTTCTTCGATAACGTCGGCGGTGCGGCTCTCAACGACACGCTCGCACGCATCAACACGGGCGCCCGTGTGGTTGTCTGTGGCGGCATAGCTCGGTACGAAGAGGCGAAACCAGCGGGCCCGGCCAACTACTTCAACATCGTCTTCCGCCAGGCGCGTATGGAAGGTTTCCTGCTGAGCGGCTACGAGCGCGAGTACGGTGCGGCTCGAGCACGCCTGAGGGCCTGGCTTGACCAGGATGAAATCCGTTGTCGGGAGGACGTTCAGCAGGGCTTTGACAATATTCCCGACACGCTTCTGCGGTTGTTTCGCGGCGCAAACGTCGGCAAGCAGCTCCTGGCGCTTTACTGAGGGAACCACCATGCCGGAATTCGTCCCCGATACTGCACTGTTGACCGTTGCGCTCAACGAGCGCGTTGCCGTCATCACGCTCAACCGCCCTGAAGCCCGCAATGCCCTGGCGCCGGAGCTCACCAAAGCCCTCGGCCAGGCGATACGCTGGGCCGGAGAGGATGACGACGTGGGTGCCGTGCTGCTGACCGGCGCAGGCAAGGCGTTTTGCTCGGGAGGCGATGTGAAAGCCATGGGTCAGCGGCCGGATGCGCACTCACCCAGGCGCACCCATGAACAGGCGTTTCGGGAATTGCAGGCGCGCCATCGATCCATAGGCGGAGCGCTGCGAGCCCTGCGCAAACCGACGCTGGCAGCCTTACCTGGCGCCGCCGCGGGCGCAGGCATGGCGCTTGCGCTGGCTTGTGATCTGCGTATGGCAGCGGCCAGCGCTTTCC
>JAUILW010000486.1 GCA_030432795.1 Gammaproteobacteria bacterium | reverse complement strand
TCGGCGAGGGAGCCTTTCAGGGCCTGTATTCGGTCATCGCGCTTTTAGCGCTGGGATATCTCATCTGGCTGTACAGCAGCCTGCCGCGCATAGACTACTTCTGGTACCCCAGCCCCGATCTGCTCCTAGTGCCGAAGATCGTCATGCCGCTCGCCGCCATACTCGCCTTCGGCGGCTTTCTGGTGCGCAACCCCACCACCGTGGGTATGGATCGCTTACTGCAGGGAGACGGCGTCGAAACCACAGGGTTGCTGCGTGTCACGCGGCATCCGTTCATGTGGGGTGTCATGTTGTGGGCGGCGTCCCATCTAGCCGCCAATGGCGACGCGGTATCGGTGGTGTTCTTCACCACCTTCCTGTTGCTGGCAGGCATCGGCACTTTGCTCATGGATCGGAAAAAGGCGGCTAAGCTCGGCGACGACTGGGAGCGGTTTGCCGCTGTCACCTCCAACATTCCGTTTGCCGCCATCATCACCGGGCGCAACCGTCTGGTGGTGAAGGAACTCTTCCTACCCGTGGTGGTGGGCCTTGTGGCGCACGGGTTGATGTTCTACTTCCACGGCTGGCTGTCCGGCGTGCCGCTCATCTGAGAGTCAGCCCGACGGTTGCAGCCTGTAGATCCATGCGGCGCTCGCGTGACTATCGATCTCCGGAAGCTCTGAGGCGTACTTATTCTGGAACGCTTCCAGCACCCGCAGCCGGAGATTGGCGTCAATCACGCGGCTGGCGCGCATCGGATACACCTCCCCCTCAATCTGCAGCCGTATCTCAGGGTTTGCTTCGATGTTTTGTACCCAGGAGCGGTTGGCCGGGGCTTCGTCGCCAAGGATCAACGATGTGGGGATGTAGAGCGCATCCTGCACGGCAACGACCCATGTCTGCACTGAATAGGGGGCGTCCGGCCGCGTCTCGACGAACACCGTGTCGACGGAGGCGATGCGTTCCCACTGAAGAAACGGCTGTTCTGCAACGGGTGCGGTGAGCCGACCGCCGGCGAAGGGGCCGTAAGGCTCGCTGCAGGCGCTCAGCACAAGGACAGACAGAATAACTGGAAGCGACTGATACCATCGATGCATAATAGTTTAACGTTAAACTAGATGGTTCAATATTAAACTTTTATGGCGGCAGGTCAACAGCCCGATAGCAGCCAGATGCTGCTCTTCGAGCTCTTCAACGAAATTGGTATCATCGATCAGCTTGTGGGGACCCGCTTCGAGCGTGCATTGCCGGCGGGCCTGACGATCTCGCAGTTTTCCGTGCTGAACCACTTTGCGCGGCTGGGCGGCGAACGCACGCCCAAGCAACTTGCCGATGCGTTTCAGGTCACCAAAGGTGCAATGACCAACACGCTGTCCAAGCTGGTGGCCAAGGGGCTGGTGCAGATTGCGCCGAGCAGCAGCGACGGCCGTTCGAAGATCGTCACCATCACCGACGCTGGTGTGACCATGCGGGAACGCGCCATAGCCGACGCCGTGGTGGCGATGCGGGATGTAGCGGACGCTGTGAGTGAGGCCGAAGCCCGGGCGTTGCTGGAACCTCTGCGCAGTATCCGCGCCTGGCTGGACACCCACAGGGACAATCCGTCCTGACCAGACCTGAGGTGGGGTGTTGGCTTCAGACCAGAGCCGTGCGAATGGCGGCAGCGAGCTCATTGCTTCGGCCTGTGAAGAAGTGGTTCGCGCCGGCGATCTGCTGCACGGTCACGCCCTTCCATGCGGCAAGCTTGGCCGGGTCGATGAATTCATCCTGTTCGCCGGCGAAGACGTGTACCGGGCAATCGGGCGGATCGCCGTCAAAAGGCATGGTGCCCACCGGCGGTGCTACCAACAGTACCTGTCGGGGCGCTGCACCGTGGGTGCAGGCACGCCAGGTCATCGCCGCGCCGAAGGAATATCCGCCGACGATGAGCGCGGAGTCTGGGTGCTCGCTTGTGGCCCAGGCGATCACGGCCAGAACATCGTCGGCCTCACCGTGGCCATTGTCGTAGTGACCTTCCGAGCCGCCCACGCCCCGGAAGTTGAAGCGCACGACGTGTGTGCCGGCATCCAGGAGCTCCCGCGCCAGTACGTCGAGCACGGCGTCGTGCATGCTGCCTCCGTACTGGGGGTGTGGGTGGGCCAGCACGGCGATGCGGCCGACCGGTTGGGCCGGCGTATCGAGGCGGGCATCGATGGCGCCGGCGGGCCCCGGAATGTCGATGTTCGTAGGCATTGGCGAATGATAACCCTTTGCCTACTTGAAATTCCTGCAAAAGCCCTTACCTTGCCGCCCGAGCCAGTTGGAGGAGTAGAGGCATGCTGGAAGCGGCAGCATTGACGCGCCGCTACGGTGACTTTGTCGCCGTGGACAACGTGTCGTTCAACATCGAGCCAGGCGAAGTCGTGGGCCTGCTGGGCCACAACGGCGCCGGCAAGACGACCATCATGAAGATGCTCACGGCGTACCTGGAGCCATCGTCCGGCGAGGTGCGTATCGACGGTCGGCCCATCGCCGATGATCCGGACCGTGCGCAGCAGCGCATCGGCTACCTGCCGGAAAATCTGCCCTTGTATCCTGAACTGACGGTTGCCGACTACCTGACCTACGTCGCCAATCTGCGCGGCCTCGATGCGGGTGCCGTGGTACCTAAAGCGGTGCGCAGCACGGAGCTGGAAGCCAAGCTCACCGATCAGATCTCGACGCTGTCGCGGGGTTACAAGCAGCGGGTCGGCGTGGCGCAGGCCATTCTGCACGAACCCGACTTTCTCATTCTCGACGAGCCAACCAACGGCCTCGATCCGTCCCAGACGCAGCATATGCGCACACTCATCAAGTCGTTGTCGCAGCACGCGACAGTGATCCTCTCCACGCACATCATGCAGGAGGTCAACGCGGTGTGTGACCGGGCCCTGATCCTGCGTGGTGGCCGCCTGGTGGTGGACGAGCGGCTGTCTGATCTTGTGGAAACCTCCACCCTGCGCGTGATCGCCGAGGGCGATGGTGTGGAACAGGCGCTGCGCGCGGTTGCGGGTGTACGATCGCTTGTACGCGAGG